>NZ_JBBWCB010000051.1:0-41172 GCF_039888995.1 Pseudomonas rossensis
CGTTTCGACTGCGCAGGAAGTGGGGCGAATTATAGACTTCCAGAATCTGCCGTCAACCCTTAATTGCGCTTTTCTATCAAACACTTGCAGTACGCCGGAAAACAGCCCGTTTCCTTTCTATATAGGGGAGCAAAACCGCTCCCTCTATATAGAAGAAATCCTCAGAGCACCCCAGCCTCTTTGAAAGCCGCCACCGCGCCAGCATCCAGCCCCAACACCCGCTGCAGAACCTCCAACGTGTGCTCACCCAATAAAGGAGGCGCATTGCGATACTCCACAGGCGTTTCGGACAGACGAATCGGACTCGCCACCTGCGGCACCATCCCGGCCAGCACATGGGGCAGCTCGATCGCCAACCCGCGCGCCTTAACCTGAGGATCCGCAAACATCTGAGCCAGATCATTGATCGGCCCACACGGCACACCTGCTTGCTCCAGCTGCAGCACCCACTCAGCAGTCGTCTTGAACACAGTCGCCTGGCGAATAAGCGGAATCAACACCGCACGATTCGCCACCCGCAACTTGTTGGTCGCAAAGCGTGGATCATCTGCCCACTGCGGCTGACCAGCCACTTCAGCAAACTTGCGAAACTGCCCGTCATTACCCACGGTGAGGATGAAGTCTCCATCCGCCGTAGGAAAGTCCTGATAAGGCACGATATTCGGATGAGCATTACCCAGGCGCTTCGGAGCATTGCCCGTAGTCAGGTAATTCATTGCCTGGTTAGCCAGACAAGCCACCTGAACATCCAACAGCGCCATATCAATATGCTGACCGCCACCGTCGTGATCCCGATGCGCAAGCGCTGCAAGGATCGCCACGGTCGAATAGAGACCGGTCAAAATGTCCGTCAGCGCCACGCCGACTTTCACCGGCCCGGCACCCTCATCCCCTTCGGGTCGCCCCGTCAGACTCATCAGACCGCCGAGCCCCTGGATCATGAAGTCATAACCCGCGCGCTTGGCGTAAGGGCCTGTCTGGCCAAACCCGGTAATCGAGCAATAGATCAGATTCGGATTGATCGCCTTTAGAGACTCATAGTCCAAACCATATGCCGCCAGCCCACCGACCTTGAAATTCTCGATCAGGATGTCCGACTTCGCCGCCAGATCACGCACCAGCTTCTGCCCTTCAGGCCGAGTGAAGTCGATGGTGACCGATTGCTTGTTGCGATTGGCCGACAAGTAATAGGCGGCCTCGCTAGTGTTCTCGCCATAAGCGTCTTTAAGGAAGGGAGGCCCCCAGGCGCGCGTGTCATCGCCATTACCCGGGCGCTCAACCTTGATCACTTCGGCGCCAAGGTCAGCAAGGATCTGCCCGGCCCAGGGCCCGGCCAGCACCCGCGATAAATCCAGTACCCGTAGATGCGAAAGCGCGCCCATGGCCGTTCTCCTATTAATAGAACGCCTGGATGCCAGTCTGCGCACGACCGAGGATCAGTGCATGGACGTCATGCGTACCTTCATAGGTATTCACCACTTCCAGGTTGACCAAGTGGCGAGCAACACCGAACTCATCGGAAATACCGTTACCCCCCAGCATGTCGCGCGCCATGCGAGCAATGTCCAGGGACTTGCCGCAGGAGTTGCGCTTCATCATCGAAGTGATCTCGACCGCTGCAGTACCTTCATCTTTCATACGACCCAGACGCAGACAACCTTGCAGTGCCAGGGTGATTTCAGTCTGCATGTCGGCCAGTTTCTTTTGGATCAGCTGAGTGGCAGCCAAAGGACGGCCGAACTGCTGACGATCCAGGGTGTATTGGCGAGCGGTGTGCCAGCAAAACTCGGCCGCGCCCAGCGCGCCCCAGGAAATGCCGTAACGTGCCGAGTTGAGGCAAGTAAAAGGGCCTTTCAAGCCACGGACATCCGGGAAGATGTTCTCTTCAGGGACAAACACGTTGTCCATGACGATCTCGCCGGTGATGGATGCACGCAGGCCAACCTTGCCGTGAATCGCAGGAGCACTCAGGCCCTTCCAGCCTTTCTCCAGAACGAAGCCGCGGATGTCGCCGGCATCGTCCTTACCCCAGACCACGAACACATCGGCGATCGGGCTGTTGGTGATCCACATCTTGTTGCCGGTGAGGCTGTAGCCGCCTTCCACTTTGCGCGCACGAGTAATCATCGCGCCCGGGTCGGAACCGTGGTTGGGCTCGGTCAGACCGAAGCAACCAATCCATTCGCCTGAAGCCAGTTTCGGCAGGTACTTCTGTTTCTGGGCTTCGGTACCAAATTCATTGATCGGCACCATGACCAGCGAGGACTGCACACTCATCATCGACCGATAGCCGGAGTCGACACGCTCGACCTCACGGGCGATCAGGCCGTAGCTGACGTAGTTCAGGCCGCTTCCACCATACTGCTCAGGGATAGTCGCGCCCAACAGGCCTATTTCGCCCATCTCGCGGAAGATTGCCGGGTCGGTCTTTTCATGGCGGAAAGCTTCGAGAACACGCGGCGCGAGCTTCTGCTGAGCGAATTGCTCAGCGGTGTCGCGGATCATGCGTTCTTCTTCGGTGAGCTGTTGATCCAGCAGCAGGGGATCGATCCAGTTGAAGCTAGCTTTACCGCCCATGAGTGTGTCCTCTCGAATCGGGTCAAATAACGTGGGCTGATCCTAGGCCGGGTTGGGCGTTACGGCAAACGAGGATTTTGCATACTGTTGTGCTAATTTCTCACTCCGAAACATCGCAAAGTAGCTTTTATGCAATGTATTAGTGAGGTTGACGTACATGCGCAGGAAAATCCCCAGCACAACGGCCCTAATCAGCTTTGAAGCGGCAGCTCGCCACGAAAGTTTTACCAAGGCAGCCCAGGAGCTTTCCCTCACTCAAGGCGCCATTTGCCGACAGATCGCCAGCCTTGAGGAGTTCCTCGGCGTAGAACTGTTCCGACGCTCGCGACGCGGAGTCAAGCTGACGGAGGCCGGTCTTTCCTACAGCCGCCGGGTGGCCACCCAACTCGATGCCGTTGAACGGGACACCTTGTCAGTGATGGGCCAGCAAGGCGCCAACGTGATCGAGCTAGCAGTGGTTCCAACCTTTGGCACTCAATGGCTGCTGCCACGACTCAAAGACTTCCAGCAAAAACACCCGGAAGTGACAGTCAACCTCACCAACCGAACGCGGCCCTTCCTGTTTGCCGACACCGACTTCGATGCCGCGATCTATTTTGGCGACGCGGACTGGTCGGGTACCGAATCCCACAGGCTGATGGGTGAAAATCCGATGCCGGTGTGCAGCCCCAACCTCCTTGGGGAAAAGACAAACCTGTCTCCCGGCGACATCGCCGAATTGCCCCTGTTGCAGCAGACCACTCGCCCTTATGCCTGGCGCCAGTGGTTCAACTCCCAAAACCTTAATATCCCTCGAGACATGACAGGGCCGCGCTACGAGCTATTCTCCATGCTTGCCCAAGCGGCCATGCATGATATGGGAATAGCGTTGATTCCACCGTTCCTGATTCAACGTGAACTGGCAGAGAAGCGCCTGGTCATTGCCAACGCGCAGGCGTTATCAAGCATCAAGGCGTATTACTTGATGATTCCCGAGAGAAAGGTCGAATCGGCCTCTTTAAGGGCATTTCGCGATTGGCTGGTCAATCAGGCACAGAGCTATAGCCTAGAAGGATAAAGGCTTTGCGCTATTAGCTGACCCCGTAGTCAGCAACATCAAAGCACTACAGATATAAGTATTTGTCGCATATTCGAAGACTGTACCGACAAGCAGCACAAACGTCCCACAAGGGCCTGAAGACGTGGCCTTGAGTCTCTATTGCGGAGCAATAACGACTCATTCACCTGACCGATGTGTAACTTCTTCAATTTTTACAAGAATCCTTACAAGGCACGGTCTGCAAGGGATTGAACCGGTCAGTTGCGACATTCGGTCACGGGGTGACTTGTAGTTAATTTTCCGTCACCCGTCATAAACCCTTGAAGGGCACTAAGTTCGCCTGCAAAATGCCGCGCCCCGCCCTGATTTGGCGGGATCGTGCTGATCGGCCGCCCCAGCAGCACCATCCGAAGTGCCTGGGTTTACTCAATAAGATCACGCAGGAGATTTGACGTGCACATTGGTGTTCCTCTCGAAACCCAGACGGGTGAAACACGGGTTGCTGCAACCCCGGAAACCATCAAGAAGCTGATCGGCCAGGGTCATAAGGTCACTGTGCAAAGCGGCGCCGGTATTAACGCCAGCGTTGTCGACAGTGCCTATGAAGCGGCAGGCGCGATTATTGGCAGCGCCAACGATGCGTTTGGTGCGGAGCTGATTCTCAAGGTGGTCGCTCCCAGCGACAGCGAGCTGACGCTCATAAAGAGCGGCACCGTTGTGGTAGGCATGCTCAACCCGTTCAGCAATGAAACCATTGCCAAGCTGGCTGAGTGCGGCATTACCGCGTTTGCGCTGGAAGCCGCGCCGCGTACCTCCCGCGCTCAGAGCCTGGATGTGCTGTCCTCCCAAGCCAACATCGCCGGTTATAAAGCCGTGTTGCTGGCCGCTCACCACTATCCACGCTTCATGCCGATGCTGATGACTGCTGCGGGTACCGTGAAAGCGGCGCGCGTACTGATTCTCGGCGCAGGTGTAGCCGGTTTGCAGGCGATCGCTACGGCGAAACGTCTGGGTGCAGTGATCGAAGCGTCTGACGTACGTCCTGCGGTAAAAGAGCAGATCGAGTCCCTCGGCGCCAAGTTCGTCGACGTACCTTACGAAACCGATGAAGAGCGCGAATGCGCCGTTGGTGTCGGCGGTTACGCGCGACCAATGCCCGCCAGCTGGATGCAACGTCAGGCCCTGGCCGTGCACGAACGCGCCAAACAGGCTGACATTGTCATCACCACTGCACTGATCCCGGGCCGCAAGGCACCGACGCTGTTGAGCGCGGAAACCGTGGCGCAGATGAAGCCGGGCTCGGTGGTCATCGACCTCGCGGCAGCCCAGGGCGGTAACTGCCCGCTGACCGTGGCCGATCAGGTCGTCGTCGAGAATGGCGTGATCATTTGCGGCCCGACCAATCTGGCCGGCGCAGTCGCAGCAGACGCTTCGGCACTGTACGCACGCAACCTGCTGGACTTCCTGAAGCTGGTCTTCAACAAAGAAGGCCAGTTCGAGATCAACCTCGAAGACGACATCGTCGCCGCGTGCCTGATGTGCCGCGACGGCCAAGTCATCCGCAAAAACGCCTAAGCAGGGATTCAGACGATGGAAGAGCTTATCTCCCCCGGTATCTACAACCTGATCATCTTCGTGCTGGCGATTTATGTCGGTTATCACGTGGTCTGGAACGTTACACCTGCACTTCACACGCCTTTGATGGCGGTAACCAACGCGATCTCGGCGATCGTGATCGTCGGCGCCATGCTGGCCGCGGCGTTGACCGTCACACCTCTGGGAAAAACCATGGGCACCCTGGCGGTAGCTCTGGCAGCGGTGAACGTATTTGGTGGCTTCCTGGTCACCCGCAGGATGCTTGAGATGTTCAAGAAAAAAGCCCCGAAAGCAGTAAAAGAAGAGGCGCCTAAGTAATGAGCATGAATCTTGTAACGACGCTCTACTTGATCGCGTCGATCTGCTTCATCCAGGCGCTTAAAGGCCTGTCGCACCCGACCACATCCCGACGCGGCAATGTGTACGGCATGCTCGGCATGGCGCTGGCGATCCTCACCACAGTGGGCCTCGTCTATAAGCTGGGCGCCGAGTTGGCCACCGCCGGAATCGGTTACGTCATCGTAGGTCTGTTGGTCGGCGGCACCGCCGGGTCGATCATGGCCAAGCGCGTTGAAATGACCAAAATGCCGGAACTGGTCGCCTTCATGCACAGCATGATCGGTATGGCCGCGGTGTTCATTGCCATCGCCGCTGTGGTTGAGCCGCAATCGCTGGGTATCGTCAAACAACTGGGTGATGCGATCCCCGCCGGTAACCGCCTGGAGCTGTTCCTCGGAGCCGCCATCGGTGCAATCACGTTCTCCGGTTCGGTGATCGCGTTCGGCAAGCTGTCGGGCAAGTACAAGTTCCGCCTGTTCCAGGGCGCACCCGTGCAGTTCGGTGGCCAGCACAAGCTAAACCTGATGCTGGGCCTGGCGACGCTGGGCCTCGGCGTGACCTTCATGCTGACCGGTAACCTGAACGCCTTCGCGCTGATGCTGGCCCTGGCCTTCGTGCTGGGCGTGCTGATCATCATCCCGATCGGCGGTGCGGACATGCCGGTAGTTGTGTCGATGCTCAACAGCTACTCCGGCTGGGCAGCGGCGGGCATCGGCTTCTCGCTGAACAACTCGATGCTGATCATCGCAGGTTCGCTGGTGGGTTCGTCCGGTGCGATCCTCTCGTACATCATGTGCAAAGCGATGAACCGTTCGTTCTTCAACGTACTGCTCGGCGGTTTCGGCAACACGGTAGATGCAACCGGCCCGGCAGGCTCGAAAGAGGCCCGCCCGGTTAAATCCGGTTCGGCTGACGACGCGACCTTCCTGCTGACCAACGCCGACACCGTGATCATCGTTCCGGGTTATGGCCTGGCGGTGGCACGCGCCCAACACTCACTGATGGAGCTGGCGGAGAAGCTGACTCACCGGGGAGTCACCGTGAAGTTTGCGATCCACCCGGTCGCCGGTCGGATGCCAGGGCACATGAACGTCCTGCTGGCCGAAGCCGAAGTGCCTTACGAGCAAGTGTTCGAGATGGATGACATCAACTCCGAGTTCGGCCAGGCCGACGTGGTGCTGGTGCTCGGCGCCAACGACGTGGTCAACCCTGCGGCAAAGAACGATCCTAAATCGCCGATTGCCGGCATGCCGATCCTCGAGGCTTATAAAGCCAAGACCGTGATCGTCAACAAGCGCTCGATGGCCAGCGGCTATGCCGGCCTGGACAACGAACTGTTCTACCTGGACAAAACCATGATGGTCTTCGGCGACGCCAAGAAAGTTATCGAAGACATGGTCAAAGCCATCGAGTAAAACCTGCTCCAACGCAATACCCAAAACCTCAGCCTTTAGTAGGCTGGGGTTTTTTATTGCCCGCTAAAAACCGACCAAAGGCTCTAAATCGGGGCTCTGCATTCGACCATGGTAGCGGGAGGAATTTTTTTGAAATCACTAGACTGCACACCTTGCTTTCGTTGCCCGAGATAACTATCCATGTACCGTGATCGTATTCGCTTGCCTTCGTTGTTGGATAAGGTGATGAGCGCCGCTGACGCTGCCGCTCTGATTGAGGACGGCATGACCGTCGGCATGAGTGGTTTCACCCGCGCCGGCGAAGCCAAAGCCGTGCCCCACGCACTGGCCGAACGCGCCAAAATCACCCCGCTGAAAATCACCCTGATGACCGGCGCGAGCCTGGGCAACGACCTCGATAAACAGCTCACCGAAGCTGGCGTATTGTCACGACGCATGCCGTTCCAGGTCGACAGCACCCTACGCAAGGCCATTAATGCCGGCGAAGTGATGTTCATTGACCAGCACCTCTCGGAAACCGTGGAGCAACTGCGCAACCAGCAGCTAAAACTGCCGGACATCGCGGTGATTGAGGCCGTGGCGATCACCGAGCAGGGCCATATCGTGCCAACCACTTCGGTGGGTAACTCGGCCAGCTTCGCGATTTTCGCCAAACAGGTGATCGTCGAGATCAACCTGGCGCACAACCCGAATCTCGAAGGTCTGCACGACATCTATATCCCGACCTATCGGCCGACCCGTACACCGATTCCGCTGGTCAAGGTTGATGATCGCATTGGCAGCACCGCCATCCCGATTCCGCCGGAAAAGATCGTCGCAATCGTGATCACCAATCAGTCTGACTCGCCGTCTACCGTACTGCCGCCGGACGTTGATACCCAGGCCATTGCCGACCACCTGATCGACTTCTTCAAACAGGAAGTGGCTGCCGGGCGCATGACCAACAAGCTCGGCCCGCTGCAAGCCGGGATTGGCAACATCGCCAACTCGGTGATGTGCGGGTTGATTGACTCGCCATTCGAAGACCTGACGATGTACTCCGAAGTGCTTCAGGACTCGACCTTCGACCTGATCGACGCCGGCAAGCTGAGCTTTGCTTCGGGCAGTTCAATCACCTTGTCGAGCCGTCGCAATACCGATGTTTTCGGCAACCTTGAGCGCTACAAGGACAAACTGGTCCTGCGCCCGCAAGAAATTTCCAACCACCCGGAAGTGGTGCGGCGGCTCGGCATCATCGGCATCAACACGGCGCTTGAGTTCGACTTGTACGGCAACGTCAACTCCACCCACATCTGCGGCACGCGGATGATGAACGGCATCGGCGGCTCGGGCGACTTTGCGCGCAATGCGCATTTGGCGATCTTCGTGACCAAGTCGATCGCCAAGGGCGGCGCAATTTCCAGTGTGGTGCCGATGGTCAGCCACGTTGATCACACTGAGCATGACGTCGACATCCTTGTCACCGAGATCGGTCTGGCGGACTTGCGTGGCCTGGCGCCACGAGAACGCGCTCGAGTCATCATCGACAACTGCGTGCACCCGGACTATCGCCAAGCCCTGGATGACTACTTCACAGCCGCTTGTGCTCTCGGCGGTCACACACCGCACATCCTGCGCGATGCCCTGAGCTGGCACATCAACCTGGAAGAAACCGGGCGAATGCTGGCGGTGTAATTGGTACAGATAGCAGCTGACGCAAACACAGTTTCGTCAGCTTGCTGCTGCCAGACCAAATCAGGAATAAAACTGTACTGCTGTACCGGTCTTTTCCTACCGTAATTGCCTACATTTCTGAGTCAATCCATCAAAAACGCACCATATGAGTGCCGATAGGTACAGTTGCCTCAATTTCGACCAGTACACCACCCTTTAACAGTTAACTGGCCCCTCACAATACAGGTGAACTGTATCTAGAGAGACTGGCCAAACGAGAGGATCATTGGCATCAGTTAAACCACTACCTAATCCCGCCATAAGCGGAAGGATGTCAACCATGGAACGTACACTCAGTTCCGAGCTGTTTTTCGAAGACAACGCTGTAAAAACCCAGGCTTCCACGCCTCTTCGCGTTCTCGCCAACCTGATGCTGTGGCAGCGCCGCATCTCCAGCCGCCATCAACTGGCTCGTCTGGATTCGCGTCTGCTGGCTGACGCAGGGATTAGCGAAGCACAACGCTACGAAGAGCTGAGCAAGCCGTTCTGGCGCTAAGTTAGCGTCGCTGGCTCTGACCCACCGGGTCCACCGCCAGCACTCCTAATTGAAAAAACAAAGCCCGTCGTGGGAAACCACGACGGGCTTTGTCGTTTTGGACCCTTTACATGGGTCATACAGAATAGATACCGCTTAATAGGTACAGTTTTAATAATTCATAAACTGAGCCAGTACAATTTCAGTGCAGTGTGTCTGTTGCGGAAGAGAGGACGGGATCACCATGAATTCCCGAACTGCCAGCAAAAGGACCGCGCAATGAATCACTTACTGGATGTTTCCGTTTCCACGCCTCAATCAACGCCTCGCTCCCACTGGGTTCGTAGATTGCTGAGGGGCCTCGCCAATAGCCTGGAAAGGGCTCGAACCCGGCGTTTGTTGGGCCAACTCAATGACCGGCAACTCTCAGACCTGAACATCAGCCGGGCGGATCGTCTCAACGAATTGGATAAACCATTCTGGCGCTAGCTTCCTGCTTGAACAGACGGGACTGTGCGAACCGATACTCATAGGCCTATATTCAGATGGAACGTGGCGAACGCTGCACGACTGGCGTCTGAATCAACAGACACTGCGCCACCTCTCAATCGGTTTTCCCAAAGGAGTTTCACCATGTCCCGTCTTCGTCTGCTCAGCGCTGCAGCCCTGCTTGCCGTGGCTGCCAATTCCCACGCCACCAGCTTTATCGTGACCACCGACGCCGTCGTCGGTGCGCTCAAGGCCACGTCCGATGCGACCTCAGATGTCACCTCTTCCTTTCGCGATGACAAAATCGTGCGCGCCGCCCGTGACGACGCCGCCAGCTTCGTGGCCAGCGAAGGCGCTATTCGTGGCGTGAAACTGGAAAGCGCACTCGACCATATTCGCCACCAGGCACCTCAGCTGAACGCGACTGACGCACAACTGGCGCAAGCCATACTGACAATCTAAGCGACACCACTGACGTGGGACACGCCAGCCGTGTCCCAATGTTTCGGCGCTGGCTCTAGACCGGGCGTTGCGCTAGCCTTGCGACTCGCCTTCAGCTTTCGAGTCTCATGCGTTTTCTTTCAAATCTGTTGATCTCTCCGCTTTTCGTGGCAGCCTGCTGGGTGGACTCGGTCCATGCCTATGACGCCTTCAATCTGTCTACACAAGGCATCGTGGCCACCGGCTACGCCACAAGCATGGTGACCTCCGCCCCCTTCGACCGTAAGCTGCTAGTCGCGGCACACGATGACGCTGCAGCGTTCATCGCCAGCGACGGCCAACTGCGAGGAGCCCAACTGGAATCCGCCCTGATTTATCTGCGCCGGACCCAGTCAAAACTTCGTGCCAGCGACCTTGAACTGGCGCAGGCAATTCTCGTCCAATAGTTATCCTTGTTCTTACGGAGTCGTTCCATGCGTAACCCTCTGATTGCTGCCGCCCTTGGCCTGCTGTTATCGACCGGTGTGGCCCAGTCGCACACTCTGGTCGCCACCAGTAACATCATCATCAATGCCACCCAACGCACGCTTGATTTCACTTCCGATACCACGACGTCCATCCGTGACTCGAAGATCGTTCGTGAAGCCCACGACGATGCGGCCAGCTTCGTCGCCAGCGATGGCGAGATTCGTGGCGCGCACCTGGAAGCGGCCTTCAACACGTTGCGCACCCGCGTGCCGGAAGCTCGCGACGCCAGTGATCAGGTTCTCGCCGAAGCCATCCTCGCACTGTGAGGTCGCCAGTCGCCTGGCTGTTGGCTGGGGTCATGTTGCTGCTCGGCAACACGGCCCAGGCTGACTTGCAATTAAGGCTTAAAACCGAAGGCCTCAGCCCCGCTCAACAACAGGCCAGTCAGGCGTTGCTAAATGAAGCCATGCAGGCGCTGCCGCCGCGGTTCATCGAGCAGCTCGACCGACGCATCGACGTCGGCTGGACCGATGACATGCCGAGCAACGCTTACGGCCAGGCGTCGCTGGTGTCCGAGCTCGATCTGAACCGCAACCTGCTTGCCAGCCTCACTGACGGCAGCGCCGCGACCAAAAAGACTTATCGCCCCCATGGCACCGTGCGCCGCGAAATGCTTGCCACGGTGTTGCACGAACTCACCCACATCTATGACCGCTCGCGCCTGTGGCCAGACGCAGAGCGCACGCTGATTCAGCGCTGCACCCGGCGCAACAGCAGCACAGGGCTAATTGGCATTCCCGATCAATGCCGCGGCCAGTCCGACCGACGCTTTACGCTCAGCGACGACCCGCACCTGCTCGACCTCGCCGGCTGGCCACAATATGTCGGCCGTCGTGGCGAACGCGAACAGCACAACCGGCAAATTGCCCGCAGCCCGGATATTTACGAGACGAGCAGCCCCAAGGAGTTCGTCGCGGTCAACATGGAGTATTTCCTTCTCGACCCGGCCTACGCCTGTCGCCGACCTGCGTTGTACCGCTACTACAAAGAACATTTCGGCTGGGCGCCCGCCGCTAAAGACACCTGCGGCAAAACCTTCTCCTTTCTCAATGCCGGCAACGATTTCGCCAAAACACCACTGGGCCAGGTCGATCCGGAACGGGTCTACGCCGTCGACTATCTGTTGGCTGAAGCCAACCAGAACTGGGTCAGCCGCTGGGGTCACAGCATGTTGCGGTTGGTGATCTGCGCACCCGGCCGCCCCCGTGGGCCGGATTGTCGGCTGGATCTGGATCAGCATCTGGTGTTGTCCTACCGCGCCTTCGTCGGTGACGTGCAGCTGTCGAGCTGGGACGGACTGGTGGGCAAATATCCGTCACGCCTGTTTGTCCTGCCGCTGGCGCAGGTGATCGACGAATACACCAAGACCGAACTGCGCAGCCTGGCTTCGGTGCCGCTGAACCTGTCGCGCAACGAGATCGAAGACGTGGTGGAGCACGCCGCCGAAATGCACTGGAGTTACGACGGCAACTACTTCTTCCTGTCCAATAACTGCGCTGTAGAAGGCCTGAAGCTACTGCGTAGCAGCACCAACAATACAAAACTGGTCGGGTTGGACAGCATCATGCCCAACGGTTTGCTGGAAGTGCTCAAGGGCCGCGGGCTGGCGGACACCAGCGTGCTGGATGATCCCCGCGAAGCGCTGCGCCTGGGCTATCGATTCGACTCCTTCCGCGATCGTTATCAAGCGATGTTCGAAGTGCTGAAGAAGCACTTGCCGATCAAGCAGGAAAAGGTCGAAGACTGGCTCTCCCTGAAAGCTGAAGAGCGTCGGCAATGGATCGACCAAGCCGATTTGCGCACCAGCGCAGCATTACTGTTACTGGAGCAGGCAGCCTTCCGCCAACAATTGGTGCTGGCCCAGGACGAAGTAAAGCAGCGCTATCTGGGCGCCCGGGAATTGAAGAACGGCGGCATGGACAAGGCCAACGCAACTTTGCAGCAAATTCTTGCCAACAGCGGCTTCCTCAGCCGTCCGGCTGAGCTGCTCGGCACCGGTGGTTATGGATTGCCGCAGCCGAGTGAGTGGCAGCGTCTGGAATCGGAAAGCAGTCTGCGGCAGAAGCAGCTTCAGGCGCTGACAGGCGATCTGGACAAAGAAGTGAGAGCGCTGCTCGAACCGAGCCGTGCGGCCGAAATGGCCGCCAATGAAGCCAACCTGAAGCAGGTTGGCGAGCATCTGAGGAAGTTGCACAAGGCGGCGGGCGGGTTGGAGTTGCCGTAAACAACAGGCTTCGCGGCTAATCCGCGAAGCCTTCAACGCCTACCTGCTATTCAAAGCACCCCTTCGAGAATTTCATAAACGATCCCGGTTTCTACGGCTGATCAGCACTCGCATTCAGCAACGGGGTGGCACTGAGCATCAGCACACCCAGGCTGGCAATCAGACGTTTCGGCATTTTCATCGGGTCTTTCCTCACTGCACATACAGCAAAAAGGGCTTCAGAACGTAGTCCTGAAGCCCTCGGTCTTGCTGTTTAGTCTGTACCGCGAGGCTCTAATTCCTCTGTATCAGGAACTTTACCTTCAGCTGACGCGGGCTTTACGCACGCCGTCTGCCAGAGCCGAGCAAAGGCTCAACACGCCATCAACTGCCTGATCCGGCGTCGAGGCATTGGCGATGTGATCGATCAATGCTGAACCCACCACCACGCCATCAGCCAGACGCGCGATGGACGCCGCTTGCTCCGGTGTACGAATACCGAAACCGATGCTGATCGGCAGATCGGTGTGGCGACGCAGACGCGCAACCGCTTCTTCGACATGCTCCAGCGTCGCCGCGCCCGCACCCGTCACACCGGCAACAGACACGTAATAGACGAAGCCTGAGCTGCCGTTCAGAACGGTCGGCAGACGCACATCATCGGTCGTTGGGGTGGTCAGACGGATGAAGTCCAGACCCGCTGCCTGAGCCGGGTCGCACAGTTCGCCGTTATGCTCGGGCGGCAAGTCGACCACGATCAGACCGTCAACACCGGCCTCTTTGGCGTCGGCGATGAAACGCGGCACGCCATACATGTGGATCGGGTTGAAGTAACCCATCAGCACCAGCGGCGTCTCGGTATTGCCTTCGCGGAACTCGCGAACCATTTGCAGGGTTTTCGCCAGGTTCTGCTTGGCGCCGAGGGCGCGGATGTTGGCCAACTGGATTGCCGGGCCATCGGCCATTGGATCGGTGAAGGGCATGCCCAACTCGATCACGTCGGCACCCGCTCCGGGCAAGCCTTTGAGGATCGCCAGCGAGGTGTCATAGCTCGGGTCGCCAGCGGTCACGAAGGTCACCAGGGCGGCGCGATTCTGTTCCTTGAGTTCGGCAAAACGCGTTTGCAGGCGGCTCATCAGTGTTTCTCCTGCTTGGATTGCTCTTGTTGAGAGTGTTCCATGTGGTGCATTACCGTTTGCATGTCTTTGTCGCCACGACCGGACAGGTTGACCACCATCAGGTGATCTTTCGGCAGCGTCGGTGCGCGCTTGAACACTTCGGCCAGGGCATGGGCGCTTTCCAGTGCAGGAATAATCCCTTCCAGGCGGCAGCATTTGTGGAACGCGTCGAGGGCTTCGTCGTCGGTTACCGAGGTGTACTGTACGCGACCGATGTCATGCAACCATGCGTGTTCCGGGCCAATGCCTGGATAGTCGAGGCCGGCAGAGATCGAGTGAGCGTCGATGATCTGGCCATCGTCGTCCTGCAGCAGGAAGGTACGGTTGCCGTGCAGTACGCCCGGTACGCCGCCGTTCAGGCTGGCCGCGTGCTTGCCGGTTTCGATGCCGTAGCCGGCCGCTTCAACGCCGATGATCTCGACGCTCTTGTCATCAAGGAACGGGTGAAACAGGCCCATGGCGTTGGAGCCGCCTCCGATGCACGCCACCAGGCTGTCTGGCAGACGACCTTCCTGGTCTTGCAGTTGAGTACGGGTTTCTTTGCCGATAACAGCCTGGAAGTCGCGAACCATGGCTGGATAGGGGTGCGGACCGGCCACAGTGCCGATCAGGTAGAAGGTGCTGTCGACGTTGGTCACCCAGTCACGCAGGGCTTCGTTCATCGCGTCCTTCAGGGTGCCGGTACCGGCCACGACCGGGATCACTTCGGCGCCCAGCAGCTTCATGCGGAATACGTTGGCCTGCTGACGTTCGATGTCAGTGGTGCCCATGTAGATTACGCAATCGAGGCCAAAACGCGCAGCCACGGTGGCGGTCGCCACACCGTGCATGCCAGCGCCGGTCTCGGCAATGATGCGTTTCTTGCCCATGCGTCGCGCCAGCAGAATCTGGCCGATGCAGTTGTTGATCTTGTGCGCGCCGGTGTGGTTCAGCTCTTCGCGCTTGAGGTAAATCTTCGCGCCGCCGCAGAACTCTGTGAGACGTTCGGCAAAGTACAGTGGGCTTGGACGACCCACGTAGTCGCGCTGGAAGTAGGCCAACTCTTCTTTGAATGCAGGATCATCCTTGGCCAATTCGTATTCACGGGCCAGATCGAGGATCAACGGCATCAGGGTTTCGGCGACGTAACGGCCGCCGAACGCGCCAAACAGGCCGTTGGCGTCGGGGCCGTTGCGCAGATTAGTCTGGGTCATGGGTCGCTCCAGTTGAATGCGTGGGAAGACAATGGGGTTAACTCTACCCCTGACGCCTCAGGCTGAAAACCGATAAGATCGCTGCAACCTGTCAGGAAAACTCACAGACCTCATGAGCCATGACCTTCCCCCGCTGAACGCCCTTCGGGCCTTCGAAGCGACTGCCCGCCTGAACAGCGTCAGCAAGGCGGCCGAACAGCTGCACGTCACCCATGGTGCGGTCAGCCGGCAACTCAAGGTGCTTGAAGAACACTTGGGCGTAAGCCTGTTTATCAAGGATGGTCGCGGCCTGAAACTCACAGATGCCGGCATTCGTTTACGCGATGCCAGCGGCGAGGCGTTCGAGCGTTTACGGACTGTTTGTGCAGAGCTGACCCAAAGCACCGCCGATGCACCGTTTGTGCTGGGTTGCTCAGGCAGCTTGTTGGCACGCTGGTTTATTCCCAGGCTGGGACGATTGAATGCCGACCTGCCTGACCTGCGCCTGCACCTGTCGGCTGGCGAGGGTGATCTCGATCCACGTCGCCCGGGACTGGACGCCTTGCTGGTGTTTGCCGAGCCACCGTGGCCAGCGGACATGCAAGTCTATGAGTTGGCGAGCGAACGAATCGGCCCGGTCATGAGCCCGCGATTCGCGGGCTACGAACGACTGCAAAACGCACCGCCCGCAGCGCTGCTGAGCGAGCCATTGCTGCACACCACCTCACGCCCGCAGGCCTGGCCAAGCTGGGCACAGCAAAGCGACCTCGACACCAAAGCATTGAAGTACGGACAGGGTTTCGAGCATTTGTATTATTTGCTGGAGGCAGCCGTGGCCGGCCTGGGTGTGGCGATTGCGCCCGAGCCGCTGGTGGCAGAGGACTTGAAGGCCGGGCGCCTGGTTGCGCCATGGGGCTTCAGTGAAACCCCGGCGCAACTGGCGTTGTGGCTACCCAAGCGCGCCGCGGACGGGCGCGCTCGGCAACTGGCGCAGTGGCTCAAAAACGAGCTGCGCCAGACGGATTAGTCACCGCGTTTGAACAGCAGATAAGCCGCGAGCAGACCCAATGCACCGACGGCCACACCCGCTGTCGTCCAAGGGTGTTCCTGGGCGTAGTCCCGCGTGGCAATCCCGGTTTCACGGGTTTTGACTTTGACTTCTTCGTACGCATCGCTGAGCAGATGGCGCGAATGCTTCAGCGCGTTCTCGGCGTTGCTTTTCAAGGCTTTAAGGGTTTTACGCGACTCGTCCGAGGCGTCGTCCTTCAGGTTTTCCAAAGACTTCAGCAGACTCTCGATCTCGGCTTCCATGCTTTGCAATGAGGCTTTACGTAAAGAGGTGTTGGCCATGGTGGCTCTCCTGCATTGATTGAGTTGCGTGTGTTGGTTGGGACTTCAGGGGTTCGAGAAAGTGCAGTAAATCTGAACTTCCACTTCGGATTGGCCGACAGAAGTAATACGAAAAATCACTGCTAGTCTGTATTTCACACCCTGAGGAGAACGCCATGACTGACCATCACACCTACAAGAAAGTCGAACTCGTCGGCTCGTCCACCAGTAGCATTGAAGACGCCATCAACAACGCACTGGCCGAGGCCAGCAAAAGCCTCAAATATATGGAATGGTTTGAAGTGACCGAAACCCGCGGGCACATCAAGGACGGTAAGGCAGCGCACTTTCAGGTGACGCTCAAAGTCGGGTTCCGGATTGCCAGTAGCTGAGTTTGAGCTAATCTTCTGAGTCTGCGCGCTGGCCGAGCGCCATAGGGAATGGCAAAGTGCTACATATGTAAATCCGGCTGATTGCTGGGTGCCCCTATTGATCCGACCAGGGAATGCGACCGATGAAGAATTTTATTTTGGCAGTAGGCTTGTTGAGTCTCGCGGGAACAGCCCTGGCTCATGGCAAGTCGTGCGAAGAGCTGAAAGCCGAAATCACCGCGAAACTTGATGCCAAGGGCATTTCTAATTATTCACTGGAAATCGTCGATAAAGGCGCTGCCGCTGACGGCAAAGTCGTCGGCACCTGTGAAAAAGGTTCCAAGCAAATCGTCTACAAGCAGGGCTGAACTCCCTCGAAATTAAAAAAGCCGACGCAATGACGTCGGCTTTTTTGTGCTCGCTATTTGAGCGTCAGCCCTTCATGACCTGGGCCAGCAGCTCATAGGAGTGCACACGATCAGCATGCTCGTACAGGTCGCAGGTAAAAATCAGCTCGTCCGCCTGGGTCTGCTCGATCAGCACCTCCAGTTTGGCGCGGATTTTCTGCGGACTGCCAACCATCGCCAGACCAAGGAAATCGCCGACCGCCTCTTTCTCATGAGGCAGCCACAGGCCGTCCATGGTTTTTACCGGCGGACGTTGCACCAGGCTCTGGCCACGCATCAACGCCAGGATGCGCTGATAGACCGAGGTCGCCAGATAATCGGCCTGCTCGTCGGTGTCGGCAGCCACCAAGGGCACACCGAGCATTACGTAGGGCTTATCCAATATTGCTGAAGGCTTGAAGTGATTGCGGTAGACGCGAATGGCCTCATGCATGAAGCGCGGTGCGAAATGTGAGGCGAAGGCGTAGGGCAAACCGCGTTCACCCGCCAGTTGTGCACTGAACAGGCTGGAGCCCAGCAGCCAGACCGGGACATTGGTACCGGTGCCTGGCATTGCGATGATCCGCTGGTCCGGGGTCCGCGGGCCGAGGTAACGCATCAGTTCGGCCACATCTTCCGGAAACTCGTCGGCGCTGCCGGAGCGTTCACGACGCAAGGCGCGGGCGGTCATCTGGTCGGAACCGGGTGCACGGCCCAAGCCCAGGTCGATCCGGCCCGGGTACAGACTTTCGAGCGTGCCGAACTGCTCGGCGATCACCAGCGGCGCGTGGTTGGGCAACATCACACCGCCCGAGCCAACACGAATGGTCGAGGTGCCGCCAGCCAGGTAGCCAAGCAGTACCGAGGTCGCCGAACTGGCAATGCCATCCATGTTGTGGTGCTCGGCAACCCAGAAGCGGTTGTAGCCGAATTTTTCGACGTGTTGCGCCAGGTCCAGGGAATTGCGCAGCGACTGGGCCGCGCTGCCGTTCTCCCGCACGGGCACCAGATCGAGGGTCGAGAACTTGATATCGGACAGTCGTTTCATAAGCCTGCTTCTCCAATTGAGGGCGCAGGTTTTTTCTTACAAACGAAAACCTGCCGAATCTATAAGCGTGATTCATGCAATGAGGGCATATACCCGAGTTTCAATGGCAGAGCCAAAATTCCTACGAAATAAGAGGACCGATCAGATCATGTGAACTTTGCACCACGGTCTATCCTCAGAACCCTAGCAACCGAAAACCATAAAGGCGCGACGCTTCGCGCCGGATCTTGAGGAGGCAGACATGGCTATTACGAAGAAAGCATCGGCTCATTGGGAAGGTGACCTGAAAACCGGCATCGGCTCGATTTCCACGGAAACCGGTGTCCTCAGAGAAGCACCCTACGGCTTCAAGGCGCGCTTCGAAGGCGGCAAGGGTACCAATCCGGAGGAGCTGATCGGCGCAGCACACGCAGGCTGCTTCTCCATGGCGTTTTCGATGATTCTCGGCGATGCCGGTCTCAAGGCTGACAGCATCGATACCAATGCCGAAGTCACCCTGGACCAGGTGGACGGCGGTTTCGCAATCACGGCAGTGAAATTGATCCTCAAAGCGAAGATTCCTGGGGCGACTCAGGCTCAATTTGAGGAACTGAGCAATAAAGCCAAAGAAGGCTGCCCGGTTTCCAAAGTGTTGAATGCGAAAATCAGCCTGGATGCAACGTTGGTCAGCTAGATTCGCGTTGAAACGAAAAGATCGCAGCCTTCGGCAGCTCCTACAGATCACTCGATCCATGTAGGAGCTGGCGCAGCCTGCGATCTTTTTTGCGCTAAAACAAAACCTGGCTGGCGTAACTGTGGTCGAATAAATGACAGCAGCAGAAACGCATCTACGTGCGCGCTGCCTCAAAGGAGCTTCAACCATGAAACGTTTTGCCTTGGCGATTATCTGTTGCGCGCTGGCCACATCGGCCCTGGCGGCAACGAAATCCTGTGAAGAACTCAAGGCCGAGATTGAAGCCAAGATCCAGGCCAATAACGTCTCGTCCTACACGCTGGAAATCGTCACCAACGACGAAGTACACGATCAGAATATGGTCGTTGGCTCGTGCGAAGGGGGTACGAAGAAAATCATCTACCAGAAGAACGACCGCTGATTCACCTCATATGAGGCAATAGGACTCTCGATCTTCCGCGACGATTTCACGCTTGGCGTTGTACAACCGGGCGCCGGGGGTGAACGCTATCGAACGGCCTTCCAGCACATAACGCTGGCCGGCTTCGAAATGATCGTAGTTGATGGTCAGGTAGCACAAGCGTTCCGAGGGGCCGTTCATCATGCCCAGGCCCCCACCACCGGGCACTTCAAAGTCGAATCGAACAATCAGCTCATGGCTACCGGGGGTGACTTGGAAAAAACGCCCGTCGCGCAACCGCTGATTGTCCAGTCGTTCGGCCATCAGCAATTTATCGTTGGGGAATGGCGTAGAAAACTCGACCCAGGCCATCTGCGGATTAACCGCTGGCAACGGGCTCTGGCAGCCAGCAACGATGCTTGCAGCAAGTAACAGCGTTAACCTGCGCATGATGATTTTCTCAAGGACTAGTCCTTTAGAATAACGCCGATCAGGTGCGTTGGCAGCCTGCCGGTACACCCTGGCCAATCACTTTTCGCTGCTGATCATAGAGTTTTGCCCACGGCCGAAAACCGATATTCCCCGCTTGCAGCTGATACCGCTCGCCGGCATTGAAGTCCTTGAATTTCACGTTCAACTGGCAATCACGCCATAGCGGCTCTGCGTCTGGTCCGATGTTGGTTGGTGCGACCGGGAATTGGTAACGAACCGTCAACTCATGGCTACCCGGCTGAACCTCGAAATAGCGCTTGTCGGTGGCGGCTTTGTCATCGACTTCCAGCGCTTGCAGCGCGGTGTCTTCCTGCTTCGAATCCAGGTCGATCCACGCTTGAGCCGGATCATGGGGGGGTAAACCGAATCCAGCACAACCTGCCAGCATCAGCAGGCTTCCTGTCAGCATCAACGTGCGCATAGCGGAGCTCCAGTCAGGCGGGATAGTCTTGCGGGCAGACTCTCCAGGGATGATTCATTTTGATCAGGCCGCTTCCAAGCCTTGGGTTACTTGATCGCGTTTTACGCATTTTGTTTCCGGGCGTGTTGTTTTTGTTTCTCAACGGTTGCGCCGGCGTCAGCTATTACGGCCAATTGGCCAGTGGTCAGCTGCAATTGCTGCGGGCACGCGAGCCGGTTTCCAGAGTGATTGCCGATCCCGGTCGCGATCAACTATTGCGTGCGCACCTGACTCAATCGCAGAAGGCCCGCACGTTCGCCAGCCAACAGCTGCAGCTGCCGGATAACCAGAGTTACCGTGTGTACGCCGACATTGGCCGGCCGTTCGTAGTCTGGAACGTGTTTACCACGCCGGAATTTTCCCTGACACCACAGAACCATTGCTTCCCGATCGCCGGTTGCGTCGCCTACCGCGGTTATTACAGTCAGAGCGCGGCCCGCGGTGAAGCTGCATTGCAACGATTGCAAGGTATGGACGTGTCGATCGGCGGCGTCGAGGCTTATTCGACGCTCGGCTGGTTCAACGATCCGATTATCAGTTCGATGATGGCCTGGGGTGACGAACGATTGGCCACGCTGATCTTCCATGAACTGGCGCATCAACGTTTTTATGTGAAGGACGACACCGAGTTCAATGAGTCTTTCGCCACCTTCGTCGAACAGGAAGGCACCCGCCAATGGCGTGCATTCCGCGGCCTGGCGCCAGACAGCGGCGCGCAGGTGCAGCAACGGGACCAGTTCATTCAATTGGTTCTGGATACCCGCACGCGACTCGAACGGCTGTACACCCTGCCCCTGCCCGCCGACCAGATGCGCCAGCGCAAAGCCGACGAGTTCGAACGATTGCGGGGTGAATACCGGCAACTGCGCGACAGCCAATGGGCTGGGGACAAACGCTATGACGCGTGGATCAATGCGCCAATGAACAATGCCCGGCTGTTGCCATTTGGGCTGTACGACCAATGGGTGCCGGCGTTTGCGGCGTTGTTCAGACAGGCGGGAGGGGATTGGATGAAGTTTTATGCGGCAGTCGAGAAGCTTGGTGCGTTGCCGGTTGCAGAACGTAAGGCGGCTTTGAAGACATTGGTTGGAGCATAAAACTTCAGTGGCGGAGCGGGCCTCTTCGTCGGAACGCCGCCCGGAGCAAGCTCGCTCCCACATTAGATTTGTAAACACTGGTCCACTGTGGGAGCGAGCTTGCTCGCGATGGCGATCGACCTAACGCTGCAAAAACGCCTGATGCATCTCTTCCAGCGTCTCGAAGTGATAAGCCGGGGCTTCAGCACTCAACTCTTCCCGACTGCCAAAACCATAACCCACCGCCACCGCATCCAGCCCGTTGCTGCGTGCACCGATCAGGTCGTGTTTACGGTCGCCGATCATCAGGGTGTTGGCCGGGTCCAGGCCTTCTTCGGCCATCAAGTGGGCGATCAGCTCGACTTTGTTGGTCCGGGTTCCATCCAGTTCGCTGCCATAGATCACTTTGAAGTGCTTGGCGAAGTCGAAGTGCCGGGCAATTTCCCGGGCAAAAATCCAAGGTTTGGACGTCGCGATGTACAGCTGTCGCCCCTGCCCGCCGAGGGTTTCCAACAGTGGTGTGACGCCGTCGAATACGCGGTTCTCATACAGACCGGTGACCTTGAAGCGTTCGCGATAGAAGTTGACCGCTTCCCAGGCCTTGGGCTCGTCGAAGTCGTAGAACTGCATGAACGCCTGCAACAACGGCGGGCCAATGAAGTGTTCAAGTTTGGTCAGGTCGGGCTCATCGATGCCCAGTTTGCTCAAGGCGAACTGGATCGAACGGGTGATGCCTTCCCGTGGATCCGTCAGCGTGCCATCGAGGTCGAACAATACGGTTTGGTAATGCATGAAAATTCCTGAGCAAGTGCCGGACGCTTTTTGTTACTAGGGATTTAGAGCTGATCGTAGCCTTCGGCCAGATGCAAATTCTTGAGCTTCACGTAATTCGCCGCGCTGTAGGTGAAAAAGGCTTTTTCCTTGTCAGTCAGCGGCCGAACCTGTCTCACCGGGCTACCCACATAAAGGAAGCCGCTTTCCAGGCGCTTGCCCGGCGACACCAGGCTGCCAGCACCGATGATCACATCGTCCTCGACCACCGCGCCGTCCATGACGATGCTGCCCATGCCGATCAAAACCCGGCTGCCCACGCTGCAACCGTGAAGCATCACTTTATGCGCGATGGTCACGTCGTCGCCAATCAACAACGGAAAGCCATCGGGATTGAACGGCCCGGCGTGGGTAATGTGCAGCACGCTGCCATCCTGAACACTGGTGCGCGCACCGATGCGGATGCGGTGCATGTCGCCGCGGATCACCGTCAGCGGCCAGACGGAGCTGTCTTCGCCGATTTCGACGTCGCCGATCACCACCGCCGAGCCGTCGACAAAAGCGCCTTTGCCCAGCAGCGGCGTGTGGTTCTGATACTTGCGAAGGGTCACGATAGGATCTCTCTCTTTTGCTGATAGCTGCGGTGAACGTCGATTGTAATTAAGATGGCGCAATGTTTCTTCCAGCCAAGGTGCCAACCGTGAGCGTGAACAACCCTCTTTTGCAGTCCTACGACCTGCCGCCGTTCTCGGCGATCCGTGCCGAACACGTGCAACCGGCCATTGACCAGATCCTGGCTGACAACCGCACCGCCATTATCGAAATCCTCAAAACCCAGGGCAAACAACCGACCTGGGCCGGCCTGGTGCTGGCGATGGACGAGCTGAATGATCGACTGGGCGCCGCCTGGAGCCCGGTCAGCCACCTCAATGCCGTGTGCAACAGCGCCGAACTGCGTGAAGCCTACGAGTCCTGCCTGCCGGCGTTGAGCGCCTACTCCACCGAATTGGGCCAGAACCGCGAGTTGTTCGAGGCGTTCGAAGCGCTGGCTAACAGCCCCGAAGCTGCCGGTTTCGAGGTGGCGCAGAAAACTATCCTGGAACACTCCCTGCGTGACTTCCGTCTGTCGGGTATCGACCTGCCGGAAGCCGAACAGAAGCGTTACGCCGAAGTGCAGAGCAAATTGTCGGAGCTGGGCAGCCGCTTCTCCAACCAGCTGCTCGACGCCACTCAGGCCTGGACCAAGCACGTCACTGATGAAGCCGCCCTCGCCGGCCTGACCGATTCGGCCAAGGCGCAAATGGCCGCGGCTGCACAGGCCAAAGGCCTGGACGGCGTCCTGATCACCCTGGAATTCCCGAGCTACTACGCGGTGATGACCTACGCCCAGGACCGCGCCCTGCGCGAAGAAGTCTACGCCGCCTACTGCACCCGTGCGTCGGACCAAGGCCCGAATGCCGGTCAGAATGATAATGGCCCGGTCATGGAAGAAATCCTCGACCTGCGTCAGGAACTGGCCAAGCTGCTCGGTTTCGCCAGCTTCTCGGAGCTGAGCCTGGCCACCAAAATGGCCGAATCGAGCGATCAAGTGCTGAGTTTCCTGCGCGATCTGGCCAAGCGCAGCAAGCCGTTCGCCACCCTGGATCTGGAACAGCTCAAGGCGTACGCCGCCGAACAAGGCTGCCCGGACCTGCAAAGCTGGGACAGCGGTTTTTACGGTGAAAAGCTTCGCGAGCAGCGCTACAGCGTGGCCCAGGAAGCCCTTCGCGCTTACTTCCCGATCGATAAAGTGCTGGGCGGTCTGTTCGCTATTGTCCAGCGTCTGTACGGCATTGAAATCGCCGAGCAGAAAGGCTTCGACACTTGGCACCCGGATGTTCGCCTGTTTGAAATCAAGGAAAACGGCCAGCACGTCGGCCGCTTCTTCTTCGACCTCTACGCCCGCGCCAACAAGCGTGGCGGTGCCTGGATGGACGGCGCCCGTGACCGTCGCCGCACGATCAGCGGCGTATTGCAAAGTCCGGTGGCGAACCTGGTGTGCAACTTCACCCCGGCCGACAGCGGCAAACCAGCGCTGCTGACCCACGATGAAGTGACCACCCTGTTCCACGAATTCGGTCACGGCCTGCATCACCTGTTGACCCGCGTTGAACACGCCGGCGTATCCGGCATCAACGGCGTGGCCTGGGATGCGGTGGAGCTGCCAAGCCAGTTCATGGAAAACTGGTGCTGGGAGCCGGAAGGTCTGGCGCTGATTTCCGGCCACTACGAAACCGGCGAACCGCTGCCTCAGGACCTGCTGGAGAAAATGCTCGCCGCGAAGAACTTCCAGTCCGGTCTGATGATGGTCCGTCAGCTGGAGTTCTCGCTATTCGACTTCGACCTGCACGCCACCCACGGTGACGGCCGTAGCGTGGCGCAGGTACTTGAAGGTGTGCGCGACGAGGTGTCGGTCATGCGTCCACCGGCCTACAACCGTTTCCCGAACAGCTTTGCGCACATCTTCGCCGGCGGTTATGCGGCGGGCTACTACAGCTACAAATGGGCTGAAGTGCTGTCGGCAGATGCCTTCTCGAAATTCGAAGAAGAAGGCGTGCTCAACGCCGAGACAGGCCGCGCCTTCCGCGAAGCGATCCTGGCGCGCGGTGGCTCCCAGGAACCGATGGTGCTGTTCGTCGACTTCCGCGGACGCCCGCCGTCGATTGACGCACTCTTGCGCCACAGCGGCCTGAGTGAGGTCGCTGCAGCATGAGTGAGGGGCCTGTGATTACCAAAAAACGCTTTATCGCCGGGGCGGTCTGCCCGGCCTGCAGCGAGCCGGACAAGTTGATGATGTGGAACGAAGACGAAGTCCCGCATCGTGAGTGCGTGGCCTGCGGATATTCCGACACGCTGAATGAACAAGGCCTGTCCGTGCCCAAGGAATTGGGCACGCGAGTCAACACTTCAGCGCTGAAAGTACCGGACGCCAAGGTTCAGGCCGTGCAGTTTTTCCCGAACCCGAAGCTGAAGAAAAAGCCTGACGAGCAACACTGAGTCACCGCCACCACCACACCTTGCGGTGTGGGGGTGGTAACTATCTACCACCTTTCCCCTGCGCTTCCTTTATAGGCTGACCACATTCAGCCTCTGCTCAAGGAAGACGCCATGCCCGATACCAATCCGCTTTTACAGGCCTGGGACCTGCCGCCCTGGTCGGAGGTCCGCACCGAACACCTCGTGCCGGCAATCACAGCCATCATTACCGACAACCGGCAGGTCATTGCCGAAACCATCACCAGCCAATCCGTATTCCCCAATTGGGATGACCTGGTTCTGGCCATCGATGAAATCGATGCGCGCCTGGGCGAGGCTTTGGGCATCATCCAGATCCTGTCGATGGCGAAACACAACGATACCGCCTGGAACACGGCAGCTGCTGTATGCAGCGACGCCGGGGCGCAGTACCGATCCGAAAGAATGAACAATCGTCCGTTGTTTGATGCATACCAGCGGTTGGCGAACAGTTCGATCGCCCTCAACTTCGACGAACCGCGCAAGGCTGCGCTGGCCAAGATTCTGCGCAAATTTCAATTGTCGGGAATCGACTTGCCCCTGACGCAACGGGAAAAGCTGGCCCGATTGAACCTCGACATTGATCGGCTCGAAGAGCTGTTTCTCATCCATCTGAAAAGCGCCAACGCTGCATGGACCAAGCACGTCGATGACGTTGCGGTACTGGAAGGTTTATACCCCACCGTAAAAAATCGTCTGAGACACCTGGCCAAAGAAGCAGGACATGAAGGCTGGCTGATTCCCCTGGATGAAAACACCTACCAGCAAATCATGAGGTACGCCGAAAATCGGGCATTGCGAGAAGAATATTTCGTGGCGTACTCCACGCGCGCGTCCGATCAAGGCCCGCATGCCGACGAGTTCGATAATGATCCTGTACTGACGTTGCTGCTTTCGCTGCGCCACCAGAAAGCCAAACTGCTAGGTTTCGATAATTTCGCGCAACTGCGTCTGGCCACCGCAGCGGCCGAGTCCACCGATCAAGTTCGTAGTTTCCTGCGTCGGCAAGTGACATTGAACACACCGCCCCTTGCACGGGATTCAAAGGAGCTACAAGAGTTTGCGCTCGAACGGGGCATCTCTGAAGTACACGCCTGGGACCACGAATTTCTCGCTGAACAACTGCGCCACCATCGTTTCCCTGAAGCCCTGAAGAATCTGCGCGACTATTTCCCTCTGGACGGCACCTTGCGACGACTCTGCCTGTTCTGCGAACGGCTGTTCGGGATCCGGATCCTTGAGCAGGCTGAATTCAGTCGCTGGCATAACGACGTGCGCCTGTTTGAGATCAGCGAGCATGGTCAGACCATCGGGCATATTTATCTTGACCCGTTCCACCGCAAAGAAGCTCCGGATTACGCCTGGACCGGCACGCTGCGAAACCGACGAAGAAACGCCGAAGGCCGCGTAGCGCTACCGATTGCCGATCTTCACTGCAACTTCACGCCTGGGGTCGACGGCCATCCGTGCCTGCTTGAGCACAAGGATCTGCGGACGCTTTTTCATGAATTCGGTCACTGTCTGCAACACGTGCTGACGAGTTCGCCGCATCACAACCTTTCCGGCATTTCCCAACTGGGGCGCGATACGGTGGAGTTCGCAGGGCAAGTATTCGAGCAGTGGTGCCTGTCACGGGAGTTTCTATTATGGCTGGGTGCCCACCACCAAAGCGGTGAACGCTTGACCGAGGCGCGGGTAGACGCGGCACTGGCAGCCCTCGAAACCCAGACCAGCCGACAAGCCGCACTCTTGCTGACGGGTGCAATGTTCGATTTCGAAGTGCACCACAGCCAAGGCGATGGTCGTAGCACCCAGCAAGTATTCGAAGACGTTCAGCGGGAGGTTCCCCACGTGCAACTGCCGTCTTATTGTCGGTTCGCAAACAGCTTTGACTACATGGTGACCGGTTACGCAGCCTCCGTTTACGCCTACACGTGGTCAGGCGTACTGGCCATCGAAGCCTTCAAGCGATTCCGTCAGGATTGGGTCTTCAATGCGCAAACAGGGCGAGCCTTTCGCGAGGCGTTTTTTTCTCCGGGCGATTCGCGCTCCTTGCTGACCGCCCTGGAAGCGTTTCTTGAACGGCCGATCGCCGAAGATCTGTTCGCGCTTTCGTCAGAGGCCGTTACCCGCTGAGGCAACGGTTTACTCGACGTGGGCCGATTTGAACCAGCTCTTCATCGAACAACTGGCGAACGGACTCGTGCTGCAATCGCCGTTGGCCAACGCGGTGCGGAGCTTGTCGACATCGACCTGCATCATGTAACGGACGCCGTCCTTGAAATGAGTGCTGTCACCAAAGCCGCCCTGGGTCATTTCGTTCAGGGCGTCTTCCTTGCTCCAGCCCTGCACCACGACCCGGTACATGGCCGCCATCAGGCCCGTGCGGTCCGAACCATGTTTACAGTGCATCAGCACCGGTCCCTTGGCTTCGGCAGTCTGGATCGCGCGAAGGGCTTTGAGTACATCCGCATCATCCACATGGTTGGTGCGATAGGGCAGCTGTACCTGTGCGATACCTGGCGTCGACAACCAGCTTGAATCCGACTCGGGCAGGAACGTGATTACCGTCCCGACCTTGAGTTTTTCCAGTAACGGCACGGAGCCTCTGTCGGGCAATGCACTGCGATAGAGCGTCGGGGACATTTTGAAAAGGTTGTATTGCACCTCGACCGATTGAGCCCACTCCGCAGGTCGGGGCAACGCACTGTCGTCGGCAAGGGCCAGCGGCAGGTTCAAAAGTGCGGCCAGCGACAGGTAAATCGCTAAGACAAAACGCAGTAGAGACATGCTGGGAGTGACCGTTCAGGAAGAATCGGGAAGATGACGCCCAGCTTCAACCCCGAGCGGTCAAAGGCCTGTGACCCCTCTGTCAAAGAATCGTGAATCAGCCGATCGCTTTCGTCGCAAAACCGAGGTTTTTTAGCTGAATCGGTTCATCTTTATGCTTAGCCTGCTACCATTTGTTACTCCATATTACCGATGCGCCCTATTGCTCTTCGCTTGTTGGCGATCTGCATCGGTGCCAAAACGAAAAGTCGTCCTGCGAGACGGCTGAAAAACCGCTACTGCCTGATGAGGTGCCCTCCTATGTCCGATCAAGATCGAGACAACTCGCGGCGTGAGTTTTTGCGCAAATCCCTGACCTTGATCCCGGTGGTCACCGTTGCCAGCACCGGTCTGGGCAGCACGGTCCTGATGGCCGCGCCCGAAGCAGCCCCGGCCAGTTCCGGCAAAGCGCCGGTCAGCACCAGCACATATGAACCAAGCTACTTCACCGCCGAAGAATGGACGTTCATCCAGGCGGCTGTCGCCCAGCTGATTCCAAGCGATACCCAAGGGCCAGGCGCCCTGGAAGCCGGTGTGCCCGAATACATCGACCGCCAGATGAACACGCCTTACGCGGCCGGCGCGCTGTGGTTCATGCAGGGACCGTTCAACGCAGACGCCGCTCCAGAAATGGGCTGGCAGAGCAAGTTGGTGCCCAAAGAGATTTATCGCCTGGGCATCGCCGCTACGGATGCTTGGTCGAAAACGTTCAACGGTAAAGTATTTGCTGAGCAAGACAGCGCTACCCGAGACGATTTGCTCAAACAACTCGAGGCCGGAAAACCTCAGTTCGACAGTGTTCCAGCGAAGATTTTCTTCAACTTGCTGCTGCAAAACACCAAAGAAGGGTTCTTCTGCGACCCGATTCATGGTGGCAATAAAGGCATGGTCGGCTGGACCATGATCGGCTTCCCCGGCGCCCGCGCCGATTTCATGGATTGGGTGGAACGCAACGAACAATACCCCTTCCCGGCAGTTTCGATTCGCGGCGAGAGGGCGTAAGCATGGCAACGGTAATGAAGAAGGTCGACGCAGTGATCGTCGGTTTTGGCTGGACGGGCGCAATCATGGCCAAGGAGCTGACAGAAGCCGGCCTGAATGTGCTGGCGCTGGAGCGCGGGCCGATGCAGGACACTTACCCCGATGGCAACTATCCACAGGTCATCGACGAACTCACCTACAGCGTGCGTAAAAAACTCTTCCAGGACATTTCCAAAGAGACCGTGACCATTCGCCATAGCGTGAATGACATCGCGTTGCCGAACCGCCAACTGGGCGCTTTCCTGCCCGGCAATGGTGTCGGCGGCGCCGGTTTGCACTGGTCCGGCGTGCACTTTCGGGTCGACCCGATCGAGTTGCGCATGCGCAGCCACTACGAAGAACGCTACGGCAAAAGCTTCATCCCCAAGGACATGACCATCCAGGACTTCGGCGTCAGCTATGAAGAGCTGGAACCGTTTTTCGATTACGCCGAGAAGGTCTTTGGCACGTCGGGTCAGGCCTGGACGGTGAACGGTCAGTTGGTCGGCGAAGGCAAGGGCGGCAACCCGTACGCGCCGGATCGTTCAAATCATTTCCCGCTGGAATCGCAGAAGAACACTGTTTCCGCACAGCTGTTTCAGAAAGCGGCCACCGCAGTGGGTTACAAACCCTACAACCTGCCCTCTGCCAATACGTCAGGCCCCTACACCAACCCCTACGGCGCACAGATGGGCCCGTGCAACTTCTGCGGTTTTTGCAGCGGCTATGTCTGCTACATGTATTCCAAGGCATCGCCGAACGTAAACATTCTGCCGGCGCTCAAACCGCTGCCCAATTTCGAGCTGCGGCCCAACTCCCACGTATTGCGGGTCAATCTCGACAGCACCAAGAGCAAGGCGACAGGCGTCACCTACATCGATGGCCAGGGCCGGGAGATCGAGCAGCCCGCAGACCTGGTGATCCTCGGTGCCTTCCAGTTCCACAATGTGCGGCTGATGTTGCTTTCGGGTATCGGCAAGCCGTACGACCCGATCAGCGGCGAAGGCGTTGTCGGCAAGAACTTCGCTTACCAGAACATGGCCACCATCAAGGCCTACTTCGACAAAGACACCCACACCAATAACTTTATGGGTGCCGGCGGTAACGGCGTGGCGGTGGACGACTTCAACGCCGACAACTTCGATCACGGCCCCCATGGTTTCGTCGGCGGCTCGCCGATGTGGGTCAACCAGGCAGGCAGCCGACCGATCGCAGGCACATCCAACCCGCCAGGCACCCCGGCCTGGGGCAGTGCCTGGAAACGTGCCACCGCCGATTACTACACCCATCAAGTGTCGATGGATGCCCACGGCGCGCATCAATCCTACCGCGGCAACTACCTCGATCTGGACCCGGTATACCGCGATGCCTACGGCTTGCCGCTGTTGCGGATGACCTTTGACTGGCAGGAAAACGACATCAAGATGAACCGCTTCATGGTCGAGAAAATGGGCAAGATCGCCGAAGCGATGAGCCCCAAGGCCATCGCCGTACTGGGCAAGAAGGTTGGCGATCACTTCAACACTGCGTCTTACCAGACCACCCACCTTAACGGTGGCGCGATCATGGGCACCCATCCGAAAACCAGCGCCCTGAACCGTTACTTGCAGAGCTGGGACGTACACAACGTTTTCGTCCCCGGAGCGTCAGCTTTCCCACAAGGTCTGGGCTACAACCCTACCGGCCTGGTGGCAGCTTTGACCTACTGGTCGGCCCGGGCGATCCGCGAGCAGTACCTGAAAAACCCCGGCCCGCTGGTGCAGGCTTAAGGAGCGATGACCATGAAAGCACTTGTTATCGCGACCCTGGCGCTGCTCGGTTGTGGCTCGATCAACGCCGCAGAAATCGATCAAAACCTGATCAAACAAGGCGAGTACCTTGCCCGTGCCGGCGACTGCGTGGCTTGCCACACCGCCAAGGATGGCAAGCCGTTCGCCGGTGGTTTGCCGATGGAAACGCCGATCGGCACGATCTACTCCACCAATATCACTCCGGATAAAACCGGGCTGGGCGACTACAGCTTCGAAGAATTCGACAAAGCCGTGCGCCATGGTGTCGCCAAAAACGGTAGTACGTTGTACCCGGCCATGCCGTATCCGTCCTACGCCAGCGTCAACGAAACCGACATGAACGCCTTGTACGCCTACTTCATGCACGGCGTGGCGCCTGTCGCTCAGGAGAACAAGGCCAGCGACATTCCCTGGCCTTTGAGCATGCGCTGGCCGCTTTCGGGCTGGCGCTGGATGTTTGCCCCGGCTGTGGCGGACTACAAAGCGGCACCCGGCGAAGATGCCGTGGTCAGTCGTGGGGCTTATCTGGTGGAAGGCCTCGGACATTGCGGCGCGTGCCATACGCCGCGTGCCCTGACCATGCAGGAAAAAGCCCTGAATGCAGGCGAAGGCAGCGTATTTCTGTCAGGCAGTGCGCCATTGGAAGGCTGGATCGCGAAAAGTCTGCGGGGCGATCACAAGGACGGCCTCGGTAGCTGGAGCGAAGAACAACTGGTGCAGTTCCTCAAGACCGGTCGCAGTGATCGCAGCGCAGTGTTTGGTGGCATGAGTGATGTGGTGACGCACAGTATGCAATACATGACCGACAACGATCTGACCGCGATTGCCCGTTACCTCAAGTCCTTGCCGGCGAATGATCCCGCCGACCAGCCGCACCAGTACGACAATCAGGTCGCACAGGCGCTGTGGAACGGGGACGACAGCACGCCCGGCGCTTCGGTGTACATCGACAACTGCGCGGCCTGTCACCGTACCGATGGCCATGGCTACACCAAAGTGTTCCCGGCGCTGGCAGGCAACCCGGTGTTGCAGTCGGAGGATCCGACGTCGCTGATTCACATCGTGCTCAAGGGCGGTACGCTGCCGGCGACCCACATGGCGCCTTCGACCTTCACGATGCCGGGGTTCGCCTGGCGCCTGTCGGATCAGGAAGTGGCGGATGTGGTCAGTTTTATCCGCAGCAGCTGGGGCAACGGCGGCTCGCCGGTCAAGGCGAGCGAAGTAGCAGACCTGCGCACGAATGATATGAAGACCACGTCGGCAGACGATCTAGGGCAAGTCACCCAGAAAAACTGACTGCCCAGCGGCACTAGCCAGATGAATAACGCCCCTATACTGTATATAAAAACAGTACAGAGGCGTTTTCATGTCCACCCCTCTTCCCCCGCGCGGCCGCGGTACCGCGACCAACCCGCACAACCGCTTCGCGCCGAATCGCTCGGTGGCCGAGGATGACGGCTGGTATCAGGAAGCGCCGATCACCCAGGGCACCGAGGTGCGCATCGAAACGGCGAAAACCATCATCACTCGCAACAACTCGCCGGACTTGCCCTTCGATCGTTCGATCAATCCCTATCGCGGCTGCGAGCACGGCTGCATCTATTGCTACGCGCGGCCCAGCCACGCTTATTGGGACATGTCGCCAGGGCTGGATTTCGAAACCAAACTGATCGCCAAGACCAACGCCGCCGATGTGCTGGAAGAACAACTGTCCAAGCGCGGCTATCAATGTGCGCCGATCAATCTGGGCTCCAATACGGACCCTTATCAACCGATTGAACGCGAACACAAAATCACCCGCAAAACCCTCGAAGTGCTGCTGCGCTATCGCCATCCCGTGACCATCATTACCAAGGGCTCGCTGATTCTTCGGGATCTGGACCTGCTGGCCGAACTCGCCGAGCAAAGGCTGGTGGCGGTGATGATCAGCCTCACCACCCTGGACGATGAGCTCAAACGCATCCTCGAACCGCGCGCCGCGGCACCCAAGGCTCGGTTGCGGGCGATCCGCGTGATGCGTGAAGCGGGAATTCCGGTGGGCGTTCTGTGCTCGCCGATGATTCCGATGATCAACGACAGCGAACTCGAAAGCCTGCTCACCGAAGCTCATGCCGCGGGGGCGCAAAGTGCGGCCTACATGATGCTGCGCCTGCCGCTGGAAGTTGCGCCGCTGTTCGAAGAATGGCTGGCGGCCCACTATCCTCAGCGTGCCGCTCATGTGTTGAGCCTGATTCGTCAGAGCCGTGGTGGCGAGCTCTACGACAGTCGCTTCGGTGCCAGGATGCGTGGCGAAGGGCCGTTTGCCGATCTGCTGGCGCAACGCTTTGCCAAAACCATCAAACGCCTGGGGCTCAATCGTCGGGAAGGTTTCAATCTGGACTGCGAAGCCTTCTGTCCGCCGGGTCGCCAGATGTCGTTGATTTGAGGACAATTGGTCTATGGTTGAGTAGGGTGAAATGCACTTTGCCACTACGTCAGTCACGTTTTTTGTGACATGGAACACGCGTTCTAGAGCGTTTTATTCAGTTTGAGTTAAGTTTCGACCGCTACCTTGTTCATCGAGTGACTGACAGGTCTAGATTCTCAACCTGGATGTTTTTTAAACAGCCACTGGCTTCACACCGGAAAAAACGGGAAAATTCCCTGACTCCGCCAAAGAGGATGAATCATGAGTGACAAGGATAAACAGCCGTTGGCTGCGTCGGCTTCAGCCCAACCGGAGGCGGAAACCGCCGATGCAGCGCTGCAGCATATCGTTGACGGCTTTTTGCATTTTCATCACGAGGTTTTTCCACAGCAGGAAGAACTCTTCAAAAAACTTGCCACGGCCCAGAGCCCCAGAGCGATGTTCATCGCCTGCGCCGATTCGCGCATCGTTCCTGAGCTGATCACCCAAAGCGCCCCCGGCGACCTGTTCGTCACCCGTAACGTGGGCAACGTTGTGCCGCCTTATGGGCAAATGAACGGCGGTGTTTCCACGGCAATCGAATACGCGGTACTGGCCCTCGGCGTGCAACACATCATCATCTGCGGGCACTCTGACTGTGGCGCGATGCGCGCAGTGCTCAACCCGCAAAGCCTGGAAAAAATGCCGACGGTCAAAGCCTGGCTGCGTCATGCGGAAGTGGCAAAAACCATGGTCCAGGACAACTGCCATTGCGCTGACGAAAACGAAAGCATGCACGTCCTCACCGAGGAGAATGTGATCGCCCAGCTGCAACATTTGCGCACGCACCCGTCGGTAGCCTCGCGCATGGCCAATGGGCAGCTGTTTATCCATGGTTGGATCTACAACATCGAAACCAGCGAAATCAGAGCCTACGATGCGGACAAGGGCTGTTTCCTGCCGCTCGATGGCAGCCATCCGATTCCGGTGGCGACGCCCAAAGCGCGCTTCTAAATCTTCCTAAATTATTGTGTGGTTTAGCCAAGGCTGCTGATCAAGCAGCCTGGCTTCGCCACGCCTGAAGAAAACTTCGGGAGAGTCACCATGCGTGCTGCTCAACTTAAAGCTGTTCTGCCACGGGAGCTGCTGGCGTCCGTGGTTGTGTTTCTCGTCGCCCTGCCCTTGTGCATGGGCATCGCCATCGCCTCGGGGCTGCCGCCGTCCAAAGGCTTGATCACCGGGATCATCGGTGGCCTGGTGGTGGGCTGGATTGCCGGTTCGCCACTGCAAGTCAGCGGCCCGGCGGCCGGTTTGGCGGTTCTGGTGTTCGAACTGGTACGCCAGCACGGCGTCGACATGCTCGGGCCAATCCTGCTGCTGGCCGGTTTTCTGCAACTGGTGGCAGGGCGTTTAAAGCTGGGCTGCTGGTTTCGGGTGACGGCGCCGGCCGTGGTCTACGGAATGCTCGCCGGGATTGGCGTGCTGATCGTGTTGTCACAGGTGCATGTGATGCTCGACTCCGTGCCCAAGCCCTCGGGGCTGGATAATCTGGCAGCCTTCCCGGCTGCCGTCGTGCAGGCCTTGCCCTCCTTCGGTTGGCAAGCCGGGTTGCTCGGGCTGTCGACGATTGCGGTGATGTGGTTGTGGGAGAAATTACGCCCCCATTCCCTGCGCTTCATTCCCGGCGCACTGCTTGGGGTAGGCCTGGCGACCGTCGCCAGCCTGGTGCTCGCGTTGCAGGTCAAACGAGTAGAAGTCCCGGCCAACCTGGCGGAAGCCATCGACTGGCTGAAACCCGCCGACTTGCTCAATCTGGCTGACCCGACCTTGCTGATCGCCGCATTTGCCGTGGCGTTTATCGCCAGCGCCGAAACCCTGCTCTCGGCCGCCGCGGTGGACCGTATGCACAGCGGCCAGCGCTCCGACTTCGACCGGGAATTGTCGGCTCAAGGCGTAGGCAACATGCTTTGCGGTTTACTCGGCGCGCTACCGATGACCGGCGTGATCGTGCGCAGTTCGGCCAACGTCCAGGCCGGCGCCACCACGCGACTGTCGGCGATCTTCCATGGCCTGTGGTTATTGGCTTTCGTGTTGCTGCTGTCCAGCGTGCTGCAAAGCATTCCGGTGGCGAGCCTGGCGGGCGTTCTGGTTTACACCGGTTTCAAACTGGTCGACCTCAAGGCCTTTCGCGGTCTGGGCCGTTATGGGCGGATGCCGATGTTCACCTACGCGGCAACAGCCCTGGCGATCATCTTCACCGACCTGCTGACCGGCGTGCTGATCGGCTTCGGCCTGACCCTGGCCAAACTGGCCTGGAAGGCTTCGCGACTGAAGATAAGCCTGATCGATCTGCCCAAGGACGGCGAAATGGAGCTGCGATTGATAGGTGCAGCGACCTTCCTCAAAGTGCCGGCGCTGACCCAAGTGCTGGGGACCATTCCGGCAGGCGCGACGGTGCATGTGCCGCTCAATAACCTGAGCTATATCGATCACTCGTGTCTGGAGTTGCTGGAGGAATGGGGTCGGGCCAATGCGGCCAAGGGATCAAAACTGTTGATTGAAGCGCGGGGGTTGAAGCGCAGGTTGGAAGGGCGATTGCGAACCACGACGGGCGTCGGTTCCGCAGCCGCTTAAAAAAGATCGCAGCCAATAGGCTGCGATTTTTTTATGGGCAACGTATCAAGCGGCTGGCTGATCCAGCTCCAGGCCTACACCCAGTTGGCGCGACAGGCACGGCCAGCGTTTCCACGCAGCGCCGGTGTCCGGGCTGTTGAGCTTCTCGCGGTAGACCTCGACGGACTCCAGCGCGAAACTGTCTTCATTGAGCATCTCGTCCACGGCGTGATGCACCGCCTCATCCAGTTGATTGGCGAACTCCTCGCCGATCAGTTGGTGGGCAATCAGGTTGGCAACAGTCATGTCCAAGGGGATCAGTGGCTGGCCAAAATGCTTGATGTACAGGTCATTGACCTCTTCGACCAGGCGGTGCGCCAGATAGGCTTCGTCCAGCAGGCTGTCCAGACCGACGTGGCCGGCCATGATCGCCGGCGGCTGAAGGAAGAACTGCTCGGCGATTTTCAGCACCGGTTTGATCTGTGATTCGATACCCGCTTCCCTGGCGACTTCATTGGCTGCGTCCAGCAGGTCCGGCACTTGCTCTATATACGCGGCCACAAAACGCGTCATCACGCCGTTGGCGTCGACATCCGGCAATTGGATGGCGGAGTGAAGGTGTGGCAGTTGGGATTCCAGCTGACGAGTCAGCAGGCCGGTTTCGGCTTCGTGTTGTTGGGCTTTTTGGATCTGCTCGCGCAATGCGGCGGTGTTCATGAAAACTCCAGGAAACAAAGGCAATGAAATAGGGAAGACATAACTTAGCTGGCATACGAAAAATGCTAAGACGCATTTGTCATAATTATTTCATCCTTGAGACATCAAAGTTATATCGGTTTGCCGCCACTCGTCTGCATCCTTCTCCATTCGTGCCCTGGAACGCAAGTCCCAGCTGTTTCAGGTGATTTACGCCATCACATTGCGAGGTGGCAGTCGCTGTCTATACTCGGGTGGGAATGGAGTTAGCTGATGACGCCCGACTGCACACGCAGCAAGGCTCGGCGATTCAAGTTCGTAGTCTGAAAGCCGCTCCCTTGCCGCAGGTGAAAGCCGGCGGGATAAAAAGAACGATAAGGGGAACCCGCAATGATGCGACATCCACACGTCTGGATGGGCCTCCTGTTGTGGTCGATTTTCAGTCCGGCACACGCCGAATGGGCTGTGAATATGGCGCCGGGAGCGACTGAAATCAGTCACGCAGTATTTGACCTGCACATGACCATTTTCTGGATCTGTGTAGTAATCGGCATCATCGTCTTCGGCGCCATGTTCTGGTCGATGATTCTCCACCGCCGCTCGACCGGGCAGGTGGCCGCAAAATTTCATGAAAGCACCACCGTTGAAATCCTCTGGACCATCGTGCCCTTCCTGATTCTGGTGGCCATGGCGGTCCCTGCGACCGCAACCCTGATCAAGATGTATGACGCCAGTGAGCCGGATATCGATATCCAGGTCACCGGCTATCAGTGGAAGTGGCACTACAAATACCTGGGCCAGGACGTTGAGTTCTTCAGCAACCTGACCACGCCCGCCGATCAGATCCACAACAAGGAAACCAAGGGCGAGCATTACCTGCTTGAGGTCGACAAGCCATTGGTGCTGCCGATCGGCGCCAAGGTGCGCTTCCTGGTGACTTCCGCCGACGTCATCCACTCCTGGTGGGTGCCGGCCTTTGCGGTCAAGCGCGATGCGATTCCGGGGTTCGTCAACGAAGCCTGGACCCGCGTCGACAAGCCTGGCATCTACCGCGGTCAATGCGCCGAATTGTGCGGCAAGGACCACGGCTTCATGCCAATCGTGGTCGAGGTCAAGGAAAAGGCCGATTACGAAAAATGGCTGGGCGAGCGCAAGGCTGAAGCCCTGCAGCTCAAAGAGCTGACCAGCAAGGAATGGACCCTCGACGAGCTTAAAGAGCGCGGCGACAAGGTTTATCACACCACCTGCGTGGCCTGTCACCAGGCCGAAGGTCAGGGCCTGCCGCCGATGTTCCCGGCGCTCAAGGGCTCGAAAATCGCTACCGGACCGATCAAGGATCACTTGGGCATTGTCTTCCACGGCAAGCCCGGCACCTCCATGGCGGCGTTCGGCAAGCAGCTCTCGGAAGTCGATATCGCAGCGGTCGTGACCTACGAACGTAACGCCTGGGGCAACAACAAGGGCGACATGGTCACCCCTAAAGAAGTGCTGGAGCTGAAACAGGCGGAAAGCAAATGACCCGGTCTATTGCGCACGTAAGGAACTCGTCGGGGCATCACGCCCCGGCCTGCCCAGCCCATCTGTTTGCAGGAGACAGGACATGACTGCTGTAGTCGATGACCATGTTCATACCGGCACCGCCCACGCCCACGCCCACGGTCCCGCCAAAGGCCTGATGCGCTGGGTGCTGACCACCAACCACAAAGACATCGGCACGCTGTACCTGTGGTTCGCGTTCTCCATGTTCTTGCTTGGCGGCTCGTTCGCGATGGTGATTCGCGCCGAGTTGTTCCAACCGGGACTGCAAATCGTCCAGCCGGAATTCTTCAACCAGATGACCACCATGCACGGCCTGGTGATGGTCTTCGGTGCGGTGATGCCGGCGTTTGTCGGCCTCGCCAACTGGATGATCCCGCTGATGATCGGCGCGCCGGACATGGCCCTGCCACGGATGAACAACTTCAGCTTTTGGCTATTGCCGGCGGCGTTCATCCTGCTGGTATCGACCCTGTTCACCCCCGGCGGTGGACCGAACTTCGGCTGGACCTTCTACGCCCCGCTGTCGACGACCTACGCGCCAGAAAGCGTGACCTTCTTCATCTTCGCCATCCACTTGATGGGGATCAGTTCGATCATGGGTGCGATCAACGTGATCGCCACCATCCTCAACCTGCGCGCCCCCGGCATGACGCTGATGAAAATGCCGCTGTTCGTCTGGACCTGGCTGATTACCGCGTTCCTGCTGATCGCGGTGATGCCGGTACTGGCCGGCTGCGTGACGATGATGTTGATGGACATCCACTTCGGCACCAGCTTCTTCAGTGCCGCCGGTGGCGGTGACCCGGTGTTGTTCCAGCACGTGTTCTGGTTCTTCGGTCACCCCGAGGTGTACATCATGATCCTGCCGGCCTTCGGTGCCGTCAGCTCGATCATTCCGGCCTTCTCACGCAAGCCGCTGTTCGGCTACACCTCGATGGTCTATGCGACGGCGAGTATCGCGTTCCTGTCGTTCATCGTCTGGGCGCACCACATGTTCGTGGTCGGCATTCCGTTGGTGGGCGAGTTGTTCTTCATGTACGCCACGCTGCTGATCGCGGTGCCGACCGGAGTGAAGGTGTTCAACTGGGCCAGCACCATGTGGCAAGGGTCGCTGACCTTCGAGACACCGATGCTGTTTGCCGTGGCGTTCGTGATCCTGTTTTCCATCGGCGGTTTCTCCGGGTTGATGCTGGCCATCGCCCCGGCGGACTTCCAGTACCAGGACACCTACTTTGTGGTCGCGCACTTCCACTATGTACTGGTACCGGGGGCGATCTTCGGGATCTTCGCCTCGGCCTACTACTGGCTGCCGAAATGGACCGGCCACATGTACGACGAAACCCTCGGCAAGCTGCACTTCTGGCTGTCGTTCATCGGCATGAACATGGCGTTCTTCCCGATGCACTTCGTGGGGCTGGCGGGCATGCCGCGGCGGATTCCCGACTACAACCTGCAATTCGCCGACTTCAACATGGTGTCGTCGATCGGTGCATTCATGTTTGGTGCCACGCAGATCTTCTTCCTGTTCATCGTGATCAAGACCATTCGCGGCGGCGCGCCAGCCCCGGCCAAACCGTGGGATGGGGCCGAAGGCCTGGAATGGAGCATCCCGTCACCGGCGCCGTATCACACCTTCACCACGCCGCCGGAAGTGAAATGAACAGCCTTGCCTTTGTGGGAGCGAGCTTGCTCGCGATGAAGGTGGCGCGGTGTGTCAGATACACCGCTATCGCGAGCAAGCTCGCTCCCACAGGGTTTTGTGTGGAGGGCTTGCACCATGGCTGATTCGATTTCGTTGAAGAAGCTGGTCACGCGCCTGCTGCTGGTGGTGGTGGCGATGTTTGTCTTCGGGTTTGCCCTGGTGCCGATCTACGACGTGATGTGCAAGGCGTTCGGCATCAACGGCAAGACCGGCGGGCAGTATGAGGGCGAACAAACGGTCGACACCTCGCGGCAGGTTCGCGTGCAGTTTCTGTCGACCAATGCCGCCAACATGTCCTGGGATTTTTATCCTAAAAGTGACGAACTGACCGCCAACCCGGGGGCGGTGAACGAGATGATCTTCATCGCCCATAACCCGACCGATCGCCCGATGAGCGCCCAGGCGGTTCCGAGCATCGCGCCGAGCAATGCAGCGGCCTACTTCCACAAGACCGAATGTTTCTGCTTTACCCAGCAAGTGCTGCAGCCCGGTCAACGGATCGAGATGCCGGTACGTTTCATCGTTGACCGTGACATGCCCAAGGATGTGAAGCACCTGACGCTTTCCTACACGCTGTTCGATATCACCGCACGTCATCCACCCGCGGCTGTTGCTGCAAACACCGGTGGCTAGGCGTTAAAGCGTGCCCGATAAGGAGAACAATAAATGGCAACTCATGAACATTATTACGTTCCGGCCCAGAGCAAATGGCCGATCATTGCCACGGTCGGTATGTTCGTCACCGTGCTCGGTCTGGCCACCTGGTTCAACGACCTGAAGGCGGCGCGGCCGGAGTCCCACGGCCCGCTGATCTTTTTCGTTGGTGGCCTGCTGCTGGCCTACATGCTGTTCGGCTGGTTCGGTACGGTGATCAAGGAAAGCCGCCAGGGGTTGTACAGCGCACAGATGGATCGCTCGTTCCGCTGGGGCATGAGCTGGTTCATCTTCTCGGAGGTGATGTTCTTCATCGCCTTCTTCGGTGCGCTGTTTTATGTGCGCAACATCACCGGCCCGACGCTGAGCGGTGAAGGCGCCAACGGCATTGCCCACATGCTCTGGCCGACGTTCGAGTTCACTTGGCCGCTGCTGAACAACCCTGACCCGAAACTCTTCCCGGCCCCCAAGGAAGTCATCAGCCCCTGGGGCCTGCCGTTGCTCAATACCGTGCTGCTGGTGAGTTCCAGCGTCACCGTGACCATCGCTCACCACGCCTTGAAAAAGGGCCATCGCGGCGCGCTGAAAATATGGCTGGCGCTCACCGTGTTACTGGGCTGCGCGTTCCTTGGTTTTCAGGCCGAAGAATACATACACGCCTACCACGAACTGGGCCTGACACTCGGTTCGGGCATCTACGGCGCGACCTTCGTCATGC
>NZ_JBBWCB010000052.1:0-40366 GCF_039888995.1 Pseudomonas rossensis
CCTCGCTGGTCCGGCTGAACATCCGCCATGACCGCCGTGTTGTTGGCTGTCTGGAACAGGGAATAGCCGATGGTTATCACGACCATGGGCAAGAGATAGCCGCCGATGCCGAACGTCTCCGGCAGCACCGACAGCGTGAAGCATCCGGTCGCCATTGCCGCGAGCCCGGCGAGAGTCATGCGTTGGGCGCCAAAGCGGTCGGCAATACGGCCAGCGGGCACACCGGTCAGAGCCGCGACAAATGGCCCGACCGACAAGACCAGTCCAACCAGAACCGCATCGAGCCCCAGCCCATGCGCGAGATAGAAGGGCCCGACCACGAGTGTCGCCATCATCACGGTCGCGACGAGCAGGCTCATGGCGAGGCTGCCACTGAGCACGGGGTCGCGGAACATCGCCAATCGAATCAACGGTGAGGTGACTCGAGCCTCGGCGCACACGAAGAGGCCGACGCCGACGCCCGCCGCCAACAGCAAGGCGATGTTGATCGGCCCGAAGCTGCCTCGCCCAAGGGTCATGGCCAGCGCATAAGCGGCGAGTGTCAACGCCAGCAGCAGTGTGCCCAGCGGGTCGAAGCCAGCACGATCGGTCTTGGGCTTCGGGCGATCGGCGGGCAAGTAGCGATGCGCGAGCACTAACGTCAGCAAGCCCAGCGGTACGCTGATGAGGAAGATCGCCTGCCAGCCAAACCCGCCAATCAGCAGGCCACCGAACGACGGCCCCATCGCGGTGCCAATCGCCGACATCGTCCCGAGCAAGCCCATGGCGCTGCCGGTTTTTGCCTTCGCGACCGTCTCGCCGACAAAGGCCATGGTCAGCGCCATCATGATTGCTGCACCGATTCCCTGCAGCGCCCGGGCGCCAATCAGCATCCAGAGCGTGGGCGCAAAGCCGCACAGGGCCGACGCCAGCGTGAATAAGCCGACGCCGGCCAAAAGCAGCCGCCGACGCCCAGTGATGTCACCGAGCCGACCGACACTGACAATCACGGTGGTAATGGCCAGAAGGTAGGCGAGGACGATCCATTGCACGTGCTGGAAGGAGGCGTTGAACACCTGCGCCAGGGTCGGCAAACCCACATTGGCGATACTGGTGCCGAGCGAGGACAACAGCATCGCCAGCGAAAGACTGGCCAGCGCCCACCGAACCGACGGCGTCTGTTGCGCAAGCTGTGCGACTGCACTGATGGATTTCATTGTGTCCCTCTTTTCTGGCCACTCCCGAAGCGGAGCTATCAGAAAGCTACGCCTCGGCCTAATATGGCGGAACGCGCACCGTTTGCACTTGATACGTGCGTTCAACGCCATATCTCTCTGCCGCGGGGCGCTGCATGTCCACTCCCGATTTCAACTTGCTGATCACCCTTGATGTGCTGCTCGCCGAAGGAAGCGTGGCACGCGCCGCCAAACGCTTGCGGCTGAGCCCGTCGGCCATGAGCCGGGCGCTGGCGCGATTGCGTGAAACCACCGGCGATCCGCTGTTGGTCAGGGCCGGGCGGGGTCTGGTGCCCACCCCGCGAGCGCTCGAACTGCGCGAGCGGGTCAGTCAGCTGGTGCAGGACGCAGAAGCGGTCCTTCGGCCTGCCGAGCAACCCGACCTCAAACAGCTGAGCCGCACGTTCACGCTGCGCACCAGTGAAGGCTTTGTCGAGAATTTTGGCGTGGACCTGATTGCCCGTGTCGCCGAGCAAGCCCCTGGTGTGCGGCTGCGCTTCATGCACAAACCCGATAAAGACAGCACGTCACTGCGCGATGGGACTGTCGATCTGGAAACGGGTGTGGTGGGGAAGACCACTGGGCCGGAGTTGCGTACCCAGGGCTTGTTCCGGGACCGTTTTGTTGGCGTCGTGCGAATGGGGCATCCGCTGAGCGAAGGCGAGATGACCCCCGCGCGTTATGCGGCAGGCAGCCACATCGGCGTCTCTCGGCGGGGGCTCGACAAGGGACCCATTGATGAAGCCCTTGAGCTCCTGGAACTGGAGCGGCACATAGCAACAATCGTTGCAGGCTTCTCCACTGCGCTGGCGCTCGCCCGGGTCACTGACCTGATCGCCAGCGTTCCCGAACGGCACACCGCCAACCTGCGCACCGGCATGCACAGCTTTGCACTGCCGTTGTCTCTGCCGGCGTTCACTGTCGCCATGCTCTGGCATCCGCGGCTGGATGCCGATCCTGTGCATCGCTGGTTGCGGGGTTGCCTTCGGGATGTTTGTGCTGACTAAGAAAGTTGTCAGTTTTTTGAACTAATGTTCATTATTGAAACAATAATGTTTCACTCGTGTAACTGCTGCATGACTATTCTGGTTCTATAAAGTGAGTAATTTTGGAATAAAAATACTTTGAACTTATTAATATGCAGGCGGTTACCGAAAGCTGTCGCAAATGGGAATTAACTGCTGATGCCATTAAATAGCGCAACGCTATCAATGGTGGCCATTAACTAGTAGTGAGTATAGTTGTAACGCTTGAGTTACTTAGTATGTTTAACCTGATGAAATATAAATGATTATTTTTTGTGGTAAGCAGGCGATTTGCTGAGCAGCAACGCAGCGAGCCAGTCGGGATCCAATTAAAGTTAATGGCGAAATATTGGCGGTCGATATGTCAAAAAATAACTTCATAATAATACTGACGTTTTTCTGCTGCGGTGCTAGTGTTTCTAACTCATCTTAACCGTACTTGTCTGTCTGCAGAGGCTGTGCGTCATGCCCACTCCAACTCCACGGATTGCGATACTGGGTAATAGAATTCCAAGCTTGGATCTTCCGGAGCTTGAGCACTTCGCCGATCTGGGCAGCTTGTTGGCTGCACCCGCCTTTGATGTCCTGCTGCTGGACCTGCCAGCGGTTTATGCCGGGCGGGTGCTTCGAAAATTGCGCGTCATTCCCCCTTATCGCTACAGCCTCATTTACTGCTGCCGTGATCAGAACGACTGGTGTGAAGCCTTGGGTGATGGCGCGTGCCCTGTCGATTCCAGCGAAACAAGAACCCTCTGGGGGGTGTGGCGAGAACGTAACAGGTTGTTCACACAGGGTTCTGCCCCCGAGCGTTTTGAAAGTCGGGTGCTTTCATGGTTGTGGTTGCGCGACAACGCCCACATCTATGCCCTTCGAGACCCGGAGGTGCCTCAGCATTATCGCTATCCGTTGCTGGACGCCTTGGCTGATAACGAGCAGGTCAACTCGTTTGTCTGGCTCAGTTTGATGGTGCAGCAGGACTGGCTGGAAGAGGGGATTCTGGTCGATCGCGTTCGCCTGTGTTCGGAGTGTGGCTCGGGCCGGCTCAATTACATTGATGTGTGTGCCGAATGTCAGGCCCTGGACATTTCACGGCAGCCGTCATTGCACTGCTTTACCTGTGGGCATGTAGGGCCACAGGAATCCTTTCTCAAGGACGGGGTGTTGTTGTGCCCCAACTGCTTGAACCGGTTGCGCCATATCGGCAGTGATTACGACCGCCCTATGGAGAACTATCGCTGCCGGTCATGTCAGGCGTTTTTTGTCGATGCCGAAGTGCAGGCGCGTTGCCTGGATTGCGGCCTGTCACACACGCCTGACAAGTTGCGAGTACGCGAGGTCAGAGATTTCCGCCTGGCCGAGGCCGGCCGTTTCCGCTGCCGCCAGGAGTTCAGCGATCAAACGGTCCATCACTTCGGTCGACTCAATCTGTTAGGTGGCAAGGATTTCTATGACCTGCTGACCTGGCAGATGCAGGTCGTACGCCGCTACCAGTCGCCTGCCTTCTCACTGCTCGGTCTGCGCTTCGTCAACCTGGCCGGTACGTTGACTCGCCTGGGTGAACACCACGGCCATGCCTTCATCGATAGTGTGGCTGATCGTTTGAAGGAAACCGTCAGGGATACAGACCGCTGCTCTCGAAGTACCGAAGAGTACTTCTGGATCATGCTTCCCCATACCGATGGCAACGGCCTGGAAACCGTCAAACAACGCTTGAGCCGGGTCGCCGAGTTGTTTTCAGCACCGGAGGTCAGCGACATTTCCTTGCGTGTCGTCAGCATCACGGCACCCCAGGATCTGCTCGAACAGGAAGATGGTGAACTACTACTGGCCCGTCTGGCCAGTGAGTTGGCGTGACCGCCATGAGCCCTTTCCTGGAGCAACTCCTCAGCGCACTCAGCGGGCTCATGGGGCCGGATGGTTTGAGCCGAGTGTTTTTCATGCTTTTCCCTTTGTTTCTGATCTTTGAATTGCCCCTGATGATCATGGTGATGCTGGGGGTATTGCGCTGGTTCACACGTCGGCGCACCCGTGTACCGAAGATCAGTCTCTATCGGCCCAAGGTCTCTTGCATCATTACCTGCTACAGCGAAGGGATGGATGTTCAGACCACGCTGTTAAGCCTGTGCGAGCAGACGTACCCCGGCCACATCGAGATGATTCCGGTGGTGGACGGGGCGACGGTGAACCAGCCGACGCTCAGCGCCGTTCGCAGTTTCAACGTGGATCCGCAGTTGTACCCCAGGCGCCATTTGCGCCCGATTGCCAAATGGCAGAGGGGCGGGCGGGTGTCGTCGCTGAACGCCGGCCTGTCGCTTGCCAGCGGTGAAATCGTGATGGCGCTTGATGGTGATACGTCCTTCGACAACAACATGGTCAGCGCCATCGTGCGCCATTTCGAGGACCCGACGGTGCCTGCGGTTGCCGGTAGCCTGCGAGTGCGCAATGTCTGGGCTTCGTGGGTGACCGCGATGCAGGCGCTGGAATACCTGTTGTCCATCCACATGTCGAAAATCGGTCTGGCCGAATGGAACCTGGTCAATAACGTCTCGGGGGCCTTCGGGGCATTCCGCCGCAGCTTTCTGGTGAAAATCGGTGGCTGGAACACGCACACCGCGGAGGATCTGGACCTGACGTTGCGCATCAAGAGTTACTTCAAGCGACACGATTTGAGGATTCCCTTCGAGCCGGAAGCGATTGGACACACCGATGCACCGTCGACGCTCAGTCAGTTCCTGATGCAGCGCTTGCGCTGGGACGGCGACCTGTTTTTTCTGTACATCAGAAAGCACAACCACAACATCAACCCCAACTTGTTGGGCTGGCCGACCTTTCTGATGATCCTGCTCAGCGGCTTCTTTTTTCAGCTGGTGCTGCCGTTCCTCATCTTCAGCTACACCTTGCTGGCGTTATTTGTTCTGCCGGGCAAGACGCTGTTGTTTCTGTTTGTACTGATCTATGCGCTGTACCTGACGATCACCGCGCTGTTGTTCGGCGCCATGTTGTTGATGGTGTCCGACCGACCAGCAAAGGACATGGTCCTGGGGTTGTTGGTACCTTTCTTTCCGCTGTTCATGCTAATCCTGCGGTGCTGGAGCGCAGTGGCCATGCTCAACGAGATCTTTCGCCGGGGCCACGAAGAAAGCTCGATGGCACCGTGGTGGGTGCTTAAACGAGCCACGAGGTTTTGATTATGCGATCGATAGTTCTGCTGCTGACGCTGTCGTTGCCCCCCACGATACTGGCCGCACAACCCCTTTCGGCTCCGGCGGCGGGGGCGCCGTCGAGCCAATGGTCCCAGGCCAGTTATGTCTGGGACAGCGAAGCGTTGCTCGATCCCGATCAACGTAAGGCGGAGCTCGAGCAACTGCGTAAAGCCGGGATGGACAAGATCTACCTTGGCCTCAAGTCCTCCCAGTTGAAAGACCTTGCCACGACGCGCCAGCGGCTGGAGCAATTGCTGCAGGACGCGGCCGGCAAGGGGGTGCAAGTCAGTCTGTTGCTCGGCGATCCGGCCTGGATCGAGCCGCAGGAACGCCATCAGCTCACCGATTTACTGGCGAAGCTCAAAGGGCTTTCATTCACCAGCCTGCACCTGGACCTGGAACTCGAACAACTGGGCGTGCCGGTCCCGGATCAGCGCTTGAAGGACTTGCTCGATACCTTGCGCGCAGCCTCCGCAGCCAGCCCATGGCCGGTAGAAATCTCCAGCCATCATCGTTGGTTTGCTGAGGCAAAACCCGGGAAAACCTGTCTGCCGTGTGCGCTTCCCGAGGCGGGCGTGCGTCAGGTCAGCCTGATGATCTACACCCGTAACCCGAAAAACAGCGCACGAATGGCAGAGCAGATCGCCCAACGCTGGCCCGATCTGCAGTTTCGCCTGGCGCAAAGCACGGAGCCGCAACTGGATGCCACTGAATCCTGGGCCGGCGCGTCGACTGAGCAGTTGCAGCACCAGACCAGTGTCTGGCGCGAACAGCTGCAACCACGGGGAATTGCCGGCATTGACTGGCAAGCCTGGCGAGACTTTCCAAAACGGTGAGCCGTCATGAAAATTCGATTCGATAGTCGCAAAGAACTGAACCCCACCCAGGAACAGGGTTTGACTGTGCTCTACGCGCCGGGCAAACGCATGGCGTTTCGCGTGCGTTGGTATTTGATCCTGTTCCTGGTCGCGAGCCCCTTGATCTGGCTGGGAGGGAAGCTGGCTTACGGCATGTTGATGATCGACGCACCGGCGCAATTGCGCCTGCCGATACTTGAGGTGCGCGCGCGGGATGCCGGTCGGGTCGATCAGCTGTTCGTCATGGCCGGGGAGCAGGTCCAGATCGATCAGCCGTTGGTCAGTCTCGACAATCCCGAATGGCGTGCACGGCTCTCGCAGCTCGCCGCGATGCCGACCAAAACGGTGCCCACCACCAACACCAAACTGGACACGAGGGAGCGTCAGTTGCTCAGGACCCGAGTGAGCAGGACGGAGGAACGCGTGCAGGTGCTTGAGGACCTCGTTTTATCAGGCGCCGTCTCTCGTGGAGAAGTGCTGGCAGCCCAGTCTGAACTCGACGCTTTTAAAGCGGACCTGTTGGCGTTCGAGCGCCGCGAGCAACTGGCTCGTCAGTCACCGTTGAGCGTTGAGCGCGAGATTATTCAACAGACCGCCGAAAAACAGTGGTTGAAAACGCGCCTCGCCGCATTGTCGGTCAAGGCTACGCAGAGCGGTCGAATTGCGGAGGTGTTGGTCACGCCCGGCGAAAACGTCGGTGCGGGTACGTTGTTGATGCGCCTTGAGCGGCTGGAAGAGCCCCTGCTGTGGATTTATCTGGAACCGCTGAATATCAGCTACGCCGCGATCGGCCAGCCGCTGCGCGTTCGCATGCCCGATGGCGAGTGGTTGGCGGCCCATGTTGTCCAGGCCGTCGACAGCGCCGGTCGCACGCCGACGGTGTTGCGTGGGCCGTTCGCTACCAGCGAGATGGGCTTGCAGGTCGCTGCCCGGTTTGATCGCCCTCTGTCGCCGCGCTGGAGAATCGATCAACTGCCGTTGAATGTGCGCTTTCCCACCGACTGGCAACAAATGCTTAGTGACAGCCGTGAACTCATCGAGCAATTAGGCGACTTCATTGCAATGGACCGAACACCCACCACCGCACCGGGGAGTAAATAAATCATGACTGCTGATCGAATTCTAGTGACGGGCGGTGCCGGTTTCATCGGTTCGCACCTGGTCGAAGCACTGCTTGAAAGCGGTTATAGCGTTCGGGTACTGGACGATCTTTCCAGTGGAAAATTGTCGAATTTGCCGATTGATCGCTGCCATTTGACCCTGGTGGTGGGGGATGTCGCCGACGCGCCGACGGTGGAGCGGGCGATGAAAGACTGTAGCGCGGTGGTGCATCTGGCGGCGGTGGCCTCGGTGCAGGCGTCGGTCGATGACCCGGTCGCGACTCACCAAAGCAATTTCGTCGGTACGCTGAATATCTGCGAAGCCATGCGTCAGGCAGGCGTAAGACGAGTGGTTTACGCGTCCAGTGCGGCGATCTATGGCAACAATGGCGAGGGCATGGCGATTACCGAGGACACGCCCAAGAATCCGCTGACCCCGTATGCCGCCGACAAACTGGCCAGCGAACATTTCCTTGATTTCTATCGCCGCCAGCATGGTCTTCAACCGGTCATTCTGCGGTTTTTCAATATTTACGGACCGCGTCAGGACCCTTCATCGCCTTATTCCGGTGTCATCAGCATTTTCAGCGAGAGGGCGCAAAAAAAACTCCCCATCACGGTTTACGGTGATGGGGAGCAAACAAGGGATTTTGTTTACGTCAATGACCTCGTAAAGGTCCTGGTACAGGCGGTCGGTGAGTCAGAGCCGATTATCGAGCCGGTCAATGTCGGGTTTAACCGATCCACCAGCGTTAACGATCTGGCAGCGGCATTGAGCGAACTCCTGGGGCGACCCCTGACGTTGAACTACGACGCGCCACGTTCCGGTGACATCAAACATTCGCGCGCCGACAACAGTCGCCTGCTTGAGCGTTTTTCCTTGAACTCACCGACCTGTTTTACCGAGGGTCTGGGTCAACTGCTCAGAAGTATTGATTCCGGGGGGCGGTAGCGGCGAGCTCAGCTGCCAGCAGGTGCTCCGCCAGCACATCGTTCAGGAACGGTTTTGAGCGGAAGGCATTCGCGGCGATGGTGAATATCGACATAAGTGATGGTGGGATCATCGCTGACTGTTCCGGCCCCAGGGTGGGCAGCCACCTATACTCAGGCATATAGCCCTTGATCTGATTTCAACCCGAGAGAACCGCGATCTTGAACGTGCGTTCGCTTATCGTCGCCGTGTTGGTGGTACTGACGGGATGCGTCACGCCTGCGCCTGCGCCGGTGGAAGTGGTGCCGGTGATTGTTTCCCAAAGCACCTGGCAGATGGTTGACCGGGAGATTGTCGCGGCGTCGCAATCGGCCACCGAGCAAACCAAAATCTACGCGCGCGGTGCCATGGATTACTGGCGAACGCGGGTCTATCAATTGACCGAAGAGAACTTCATTCCCTGGTTCAGCAGTTACTGGACCCAGGAATGGCTGTCGATGAAGGTCAGCTGGTACACGCTCAGCGCCAAGGGCGAGCAGGATGCCTCGGCCAAGCGCCTGGCGGCCTATCTGCTGGAGCAATACCAACAGCGTGTGCTGGCACCGGTCGCGGTGGAGATCGATCCCGACGCGATTCTCGGCCTGGCAACGGCGTTCTACGTGGACATTCTTCAGGAAGAACTGCAGAAAACCTCCCAGCGCCACGGTGTGCCGATGGCTCAGCTCAACGGGCGGATCCAGAAAATCCCCGCCATCGCCCTGGGGCCGCCGCCTGCCCGCGACGCCTCGCTCTATCAGGTCGTGCACACCCAGCCTCTGAATACGTTGCCGGCCTATGCGGCGCTGATCGAGAAAATCCACAAGGCAGGTGGCGACAAGGGCGTTGATTCGACAGACACCGCCATGGCGCCGGTGGCCAAGCGCGCCAGCCAACGGATGGAAGCCGAAATGGTCCCGCGAGGTGCGGCCAGTGCAGTAGCCGCTGCAGCAGGAAAATTGGCCGGGGGCTTGATTTCCGTGGGTGTGGCGGGGATTCGCGCGATTATCCAGGCCAATGACCGGCCTGACAGCGAGGCATTGATTCGCAGCAGTCTGGGTAACACGTTCGACAAGGCCTGGTTGAAGCTGGTGCAAAACCCGACCACCGGCGTGATGGCCGGTACGTTGTATATGGCGGCGCAGATCGAGGGCAATCTGGCGGGGAGCGCCGAAGTACCGTCGGTCAGTTCGGGCAGCGGATCTGTCGATTGGGGGCCGACGGAATCGACTAACCAGCAGATCACCCCATAACCCAAGGAGAATGACCATGTCCTACGTTGATGGCTTCATCGCAGCCGTGCCCACCGCCAACCGCGAAAAATTCAAGAAGCACGCCGAAACCGCCGCTGTCATTTTCAAGGAAAGCGGTGCCCTCAGCGTCGCCGAATGCTGGGGCGACGACGTCCCTGACGGCAAAGTGACCTCGTTTCCGATGGCGGTAAAACTCAAGGAAGACGAAACCGTGGTGTTTTCCTGGATCGTCTGGCCGGACAAGGCTACCCGCGATGCAGGCATGGAAAAACTCATGACCGATCCGCGCATGCAGCCAGACGTCAACCCGATGCCGTTCGATGGCCAGAGGCTGATCTTTGGCGGGTTCGAAATGATCGTAAAAGCCTGAAACAAACGACAGGATCACTCCGGCGTCGGGGTGGTCCTGCAACTCTTGCGATTACGAATCTCGCTGTCCGTCGGCCGCTCTTTGATGAACTCGAAGCGCGGCTCACCTTCGTTGTAATGAACCAGCCAGCCCCATTCCAGCTCGGACTCATCCTGACCGGGTTTCGGTGGCACGGCCCACCATGGTTCCTTGCTGATGATCTCGCGCATGGCCCCCTCCAGTTGAATCGTTTGCATGAACTATAACTTGGATGTCAGGAGGTGCCAGATATGAGCGACGAATCCCATGAGCCGTTAAAACGACTGTTTTTTGCCCTGAACTGCACACCCGAGCAACGTCGGGCCATTGCCCAATGGCGCAGCGCACTTGAACTCAGGAGCGGACGCCCGGTACCGGTGGAGAACTTTCATCTGACGTTGATGTTTTTGGGCGCTGTCGAGGTGGCGCAAATCGCCGATATCTGTTCGGCTGCTGCCAATATTCGAACGCCGGGTGTGCCTTTGAAGGTTGCGCTTGATCGGCTGGATGTCTGGCGCAGGGCAGGGGTGTTGGTGCTCGCGCCAGAGCAGGCATCGCCGGAGTTGCTTCGGCTGGTGTATGCGCTTGAGCAGGCGATGCTGCCGTTCGGGTTTGAGGATTCGCCGAAGGCGTTTCGGCCGCACCTGACGCTGATGCGTGATTACCGAGTGCCGGTGCCAGAGTCCGCGACGCCGCCCGAGTTCTATCTGCGGGCCGATCACTTCACCTTGTTCGAATCCCATAAGGGCCGCTACCGAGCGCTGGCCGAGTGGCCGCTCGCTCCATCATAAAAAAAGGCGCCCGAGGAGGGCGCCCAAATTCACCTTAACCGAGGAAGCCAGGTGAGGCCGTTCTGCAGATAGGAGTGCAGCGGTGGTAAGGCGCTGCGTGAACGGAAAACAGAATTCAGGATGTCCACAACCCCCTGTAGGAACTGTCGAGTGCAACGAGGCTGCGATCTTTGGATCTTGATCCGGAAAAAACAAAATCAAAAGATCGCAGCCTCGTTGCACTCGACAGCTCCTACAGAAGCGGATTTTCGTGGTTACTTGCCGAGCTTCACTCGCGTCCACCCGCGGGTCATCACCCGCTGAACACCAATCGGCATGTCCGGAATCGCATACAACGTCGCCATCACAGCCTGCGACGGATACGACCCCGGATCATCCCGAATCGCTTCGTCCACCAAAGGTGTAGCCGCCGCGTTGGCGTTGCTGTAGCCGATGTTGTTGGTGATCTCGGCGATGATGTCCGGGCGCATCAGGAAGTTCATGAACAGGTAAGCGTTCTCGACGTTCGCTGCGTCCCGAGGAATCGCGACCATGTCGTAGAAACTGCCCGCGCCTTCCTTGGGAATGCTGTAGTCGACCTTCACCTTATCGCCAGCTTCTTGGGCGCGCGCCTTGGCTTGCAGTACATCACCGGAGTAACCGACCGCCACGCAGATGTTGCCGTTGGCCAGGTCGGAGAGGTATTTCGACGAATGGAAGTACGCCACCGAAGGGCGAATCTTCATGAACAACGCTTCAGCTTCGGCGATCTGATCCTTGTCCTGAGAATTCACCGGGTAACCCAGATAGTGCAGGGCGGCTGGGAGCATTTCCGTCGGCGAATCAAGGAAGCTGATGCCGCACGCTTTCAGCTTGGCGGCGTTTTCCGGTTTGAACAGCAAGTCCCAGGAGTTGGTTGGCGCGTTCGTGCCGAGCACTTCCTTGACCTTGTCCGGATTGAAGCCGATGCCAATCGAACCCCACATATACGGGAAGGCGTGACCGTTATCCGGGTCGCTGGCGGCAGCATTTTTCAGCAGGACCGGGTTGAGGTTTTTCCAGTTCGGCAGCTTCGACTTGTCCAGTTCCTGATAGACGCCAGCCTTGATCTGCTTGGCCAGGAAACTGTTGGACGGCACGACGATGTCGTAGCCGGATTTTCCGGCGAGCAGCCGTGCCTCAAGGGTTTCATTGCTGTCGAACACATCGTAGGTCACGCGGATGCCGGTCTCGTCTTCGAACTTTTTGACGGTGTCCGGGGCGATGTAATCCGACCAGTTGTAGACGCGCAGTACCTTGTCATTGGCCTGGGCGCCGGTGGCAATCGCGCCCAATAAGGACAGTGTCAGCAGAGTCCTGCCAAACATTTTCATCGGTACAACTCCATTCTTTTTTTATTCAATACGCAAAGCTGTGAAACGCGACGGCACTAGGCCGTCGCTTCTACCATTTGCTTTTTAGGTTGCTGCCAGGATTCGCTGGCGGTCTGGTCCATCGCTTCCTGGATCGCACGTTTACGGGTGGCTTCGGCGCGGCGGCTGAAGTACCAGACCATGAAGGTCACGATCGATACGGCGAGCAGAATCAGGCTGGCCACGGCATTGATCTCAGGCTTCACGCCCAGACGCACCGCCGAGAACACTTCCATCGGCAGGGTCGTCGAACCCGGGCCGGACACGAAACTCGCCAACACCAGGTCATCCAGCGACAGGGCAAACGACATCATGCCGCCGGCCGCCAGTGACGGCGCGATCATCGGAATGGTGATCAGGAAAAACACCTTGAACGGCTTCGCCCCGAGGTCCATGGCCGCTTCTTCGATGGACAGGTCCAGCTCACGCAAGCGCGCCGAAACCACCACCGCCACATACGCCGCACAGAACGTGGTGTGGGCGATCCAGATGGTGACGATGCCACGTTCCTGCGGCCAGCCAATCAACTGCGCCATCGCCACGAACAGCAGTAACAGCGAAAGACCGGTGATCACTTCCGGCATCACCAGCGGCGCCGTCACCAAACCACCGAACAATGTGCGGCCCTTGAAGCGCGTGACGCGAGTCAGCACAAACGCCGCCAACGTCCCCAGCGCCACCGCAGCAATCGCGGTGTAGCAGGCGATTTCCAGCGAACGCACCACCGAACCCATCAGTTGCGAGTTATCGAGCAGGCCGGCGTACCACTTGAACGACCAGCCGCCCCATACGGTTACCAGTTTCGAGGCATTGAACGAGTAGATCACCAGAATCAACATCGGCAGGTAGATAAACGATAGACCGAAAATCAGCATGAACTTTGAAAATCCGAAGCGTTTCATCCCCGTGCCTCCATCTCTTTGGCCTGACTGCGGTTGAACAGCAGAATTGGCACAATCAGGATCAACAGCATCACCACCGCCAGGGCAGACGCCACCGGCCAGTCGCGGTTATTGAAGAACTCTTGCCACAGCACGCGACCGATCATCAGGGTCTCCGGGCCGCCCAGCAGTTCCGGAATCACGAACTCACCGACCACCGGAATGAACACCAGCATGCAGCCGGCGATGATCCCGTTCTTGGCCAACGGCACGGTGATTTTCCAGAAGTTGTTGAAGTTGCTCGAACCCAGGTCCGAACCCGCTTCCAGAAGGCTTTGATCGTGCTTGACCAGGTTGGCGTACAGCGGCAGCACCATGAATGGCAGATACGCATACACCACGCCGATATACACAGCGGTGTTGGTGTTGAGAATCTCGACCGGGTGCGACGTCAGCCCGGTCCACATCAGGAAGCCGTTGAGCAAACCGTTGTTGCTGAGAATGCCCATCCACGCGTAGACGCGGATCAGGATCGCCGTCCAGGTCGGCATCATGATCAGCAGCAGCAAGACGTTTTGCGATTCCTTGCTGGCCTTGGTGATGGCGTAGGCCATCGGAAAACCGATCACCAGGCACATCAGCGTGCTGAAGAAGGCGACCTTCAACGAGCCAAAGTAGGCCGAGATGTACAGCTCATCCTGGGTCAGCAGACTGTAGTTGCCGAGGTTCAGCAGCAGCTGAAATTTCTGCTCGGCGAAGGTGTAGATCTCCGAGTAAGGCGGAATGGCCAGGGCCGCTTCCGAGAAGCTGATCTTCATCACCAGGAAGAATGGCAACATGAAGAACAGGAACAGCCACAGGAAAGGAACCCCGATGACGAGCTTTCGACCACTCGGCATCAGCCGCATAAACTGCTGATTGAGTGTTTTCATGAGCGCAGTACCACGCCGCTGTCGTCTTCCCACCACACGTAGACTTTATCGTCCCAGGTCGGACGTGAACCACGGCGTTCGGCGTTGGCCATGAACGACTGCACAACCTTGCCGCCAGGCAGTTCCACGTAAAACACCGAGTGACCGCCGAGGTAGGCGATGTCATGCACCTTGCCGCTGGACCAGTTGTAACGGGTATCGGGTTTGGTGGTGCTGACCAGCAGTTTTTCCGGGCGGATGGCATAGGTGATCGACTTGTCCTGCACCGAGGTACTGACGCCGTGACCGACGTAAATCTTCTGCTCCAGGTCCGGGCTGTGAATGATCGCGTGACCTTCAAGGTCTTCCACAACCGTGCCGTCGAAGGCGTTCACGTTGCCGATGAACTCGCAGACCATGCGGCTGACCGGCGCCTCATAAATGTCCACCGGGCTACCGATCTGCGCGATCCAACCGAGGTGCATGATCGCGATGCGCTGGGCCATGGTCATGGCCTCTTCCTGGTCGTGGGTTACCATCACGCAGGTCACGCCGACCCGCTCGATGATCTCCACCAACTCCAGTTGCATCTGCGAACGCAGCTTTTTATCCAGCGCGCCCATCGGTTCGTCGAGCAGCAACAGCTTCGGACGCTTGGCCAGGGAGCGGGCGAGGGCCACACGCTGACGCTGACCACCAGACAACTGATGGGGTTTGCGTTTGGCGTACTGGGTCATGTGCACCAGGCGCAGCATCTCTTCGACGCGGGCGTCGATTTCGCTGGCGGACAGACGATCCTGCTTCAAGCCGAAGGCGATGTTCTGCGCCACCGTCATGTGCGGGAACAGCGCGTAGGACTGGAACATCATATTGATCGGCCGTTCGTACGGCGGCATGTCGGTGATGTCGACACCGTCGAGCAAAATCCGTCCTTCGGTCGGGCGCTCGAAGCCTGCGAGCATGCGCAGCAGGGTCGATTTGCCGGAGCCGGAACCGCCGAGCAGGGCGAAGATTTCCCCTTGATGGATCTCAAGCGAGACATCGTCCACTGCGGTGGTTTCGTCGAATTTCTTGGTGACGCGGTCGATTTTCACCAGCACCTTTTTCGGTGACTGGTGACCTTCAAGAGCCTTCCTGTAGATGCTGGAGGCGTTTGCCATGTGAAACTCCCAACAGGTTTCAGTCGTCGGGCCAACGCGGCCTGACTTAATAGTTGATTACAAGCCCGAACTGTACGACGCCAGTCAATTCAACGGTGATCCCCTGTGGGAGCGGGCTTGCTCGCGAAAGCGGTGTATCAGGCAGCATCAATGTCGACTGACACTCCCTCTTCGCGAGCAAGCCCGCTCCCACCCTGGAATTGCGTTTGGCTCACTGGCATCGCCCGGCCTGGGCTTATTCGGCGCCGCCGTCCTGGCTGCCTGGTAGTACTTGTTGTTATTGCAGTGTGTTGTTTTCGCGAGCCACGGATGCGCAAAGGCGCACCCGCCAGCCTCACGGGGGCAGTAAATTGATTAATCGAGTGTTAAGTCAGCGCTTGTTACACAGCGCGGCCCGTCGCCGGCACGCGTCGCCAAACGCCTGGAAAATACTCAAATAAGGAGGGTTCGACAGAACCTGCCATTCCGGGTGCCATTGCACGCCAACGGCGAAAGTAGGGCTGTGTTCAACAGAAATCGCCTCGATCAAGCCGTCCGGCGCAATCGCTTCGGCGCGCAGTCCGGGAGCCAGTCGGTCGATGCCCTGGCTGTGAATCGAATTGACCTGGAACACCTGCGGCAAATCCAGCGCCTCGAACACGCCGCCCGGTTGCACGTTGACCGCATGCGCCGGTGCGTATTGCACCGCCAGGTCCGGATGATTCGCTTCCCGGTGATCCAGCATGCCGGGGAGTTCGTGGACCTTCTGATGCAGGCTGCCACCGAACGCCACGTTCATTTCCTGAAAGCCCCGGCAGATGCCGAGCACCGGAACGCCCGCCGCAATGGCCGCACGCAATAAGGGGAGGGTGGTGGCGTCCCGTTGCGGATCGTGATCCGTGCCGGGGGCGCTGTCGGGGCCTTGATAGTGGAAAGGTTCCACATTCGAGGGTGAGCCGGTCAGCAGCAGACCGTCGAGCTGCGCGAGCAGGTCATCGATTTCGGTCAGATCGCCTAAGGAAGGAATGACGACCGGCAGCCCCGAAGCCGCGACGCTGACAGCACGCAAGTACTTGTCGCCGCTGACATGGTAGGGGTGCAGGCCAATCTGTTTGACGCACGCTGTAACGCCGATCAATGGCTTGAGTGCCATTTTTATCACCTCGAAGTTTCACACTTGAACGAGCTTTTCCGGAGCTTAGCCTTGTTGATTTTAATTAACAACTCTCATGTAAAAAATTCTAAACGCCGCACGTCCGATCTTCAGGATTTACACGGTGCGCAGGACTGATCTGGCACTCTCGTGCCCAAGAAAGGCCCGAAAATAAAGGTTGAGAGGCCAGGTGTTCGCTATTGACTTCACTTTGCCGTTCGGGTTGACTGGGCTCGCAACAAGGTAGTGAACATAATAATTAACAGCTAATAGGTGCATCATGTCGGTCCCTCTGCGTACCGTTCAACTCAACGAAGCAAACGCATTCCTTAAGAAATATCCTGAGGTTTTGTACGTCGACCTTCTGATTGCGGATATGAACGGTGTGGTGCGCGGCAAGCGCATCGAGCGCACCAGTCTTCATAAGGTTTACGAAAAAGGCATTAACCTCCCGGCGTCGCTGTTTGCTCTGGACATCAACGGTTCTACGGTGGAAAGCACCGGCCTGGGTCTGGACATCGGTGACTCAGACCGAATCTGCTTCCCCATCCCTGATACGCTCAGCATCGAGCCCTGGCAGAAGCGCCCGACCGCGCAACTGTTAATGACCATGCACGAACTCGAAGGCCAGCCGTTCTTCGCCGACCCTCGCGAAGTGTTGCGTCAGGTCGTGAGCAAGTTCGATGACATGGGCCTGACCATCTGCGCCGCGTTCGAACTCGAGTTCTATCTGATCGACCAGGACAACGTGAACGGTCGTCCGCAATCGCCACGTTCGCCGGTCTCCGGCAAACGTCCGATGTCGACTCAGGTCTACCTGATCGACGACCTGGACGAATACGTCGATTGCCTGCAAGACATCCTCGAAGGCGCGAAAGAGCAGGGCATTCCTGCCGACGCCATCGTCAAGGAAAGCGCCCCGGCGCAGTTCGAAGTGAACCTGCATCACGTCAATGACCCGATCAAGGCCTGCGACTACGCGGTGTTGCTCAAGCGTCTGGTGAAGAACATCGCCTACGACCACGAGATGGACACCACGTTTATGGCCAAGCCGTATCCGGGCCAGGCGGGCAATGGTTTGCACGTGCACATTTCGATTCTCGACAAAGAAGGCAACAACATCTTTGCCAGCGAGGATCCCGAGCAGAACGCCGCACTGCGTCACGCGATCGGCGGTGTGCTCGAGACCCTGCCGGCGCAGATGGCGTTCCTGTGTCCGAACGTCAACTCGTATCGTCGTTTCGGCGCGCAGTTCTACGTACCGAACTCGCCGAGCTGGGGCATCGACAACCGTACCGTGGCGGTACGTGTGCCGACCGGTTCGCCGGACTCCGTGCGCATCGAACACCGCGTAGCGGGCGCCGACGCCAACCCGTATCTGCTGATGGCGTCGGTCCTGGCCGGTATTCACCACGGCCTGACCAACGAAATCGAGCCGGGCGCACCGGTTGAAGGCAACAGCTACGAGCAGAACGAGCAGAGCCTGCCGAACAACCTGCGTGATGCACTGCGCGAACTGGACGACAGCGAAGTCATGGCCCGTTACATCGACCCGATGTACATCGACGTGTTCGTGGCGTGCAAGGAAAGCGAGCTGGCCGAGTTCGAAAACTCCATCTCGGACCTTGAGTACAACTGGTACTTGCACACCGTCTGATGGGCAGTTGCCCGCCAAATGGAGATACGACACATCTTTGATGGCGGGTAAATACCTCTGTAGGAGCTGCCGAAGGCTGCGATCTTTTGACTTTGTTTTTTAAGATCAAGATCAAAAGATCGCAGCCTTCTGCAGCTCCTACAGGGCGCCAGGCTAACGATCAATTATTCCTCTGCGTCGAGTCACAACCATGACAAACACTCGCAGCGACTGGGAGCAACGCTTCCAGTCCTTGACACTCGAAGGCCGCGCGTTCATCGACGGCCAATACTGCCGGGCACTCAGCGGCGACACCTTTGAATGCATGAGCCCGGTCGACGGCCGTTTCCTGGCCAACGTCGCCAGCACCGACGAGGCCGACGCCAATGCGGCAGTCGCCGTTGCACGCCGTACCTTCGAATCCGGTATCTGGGCGCGGTTGGCGCCCGCAGAACGCAAACGTATTTTGATTCGCTTCGCGGATTTGATCCTGGCCAACCAGGAAGAACTCGCCCTGCTCGAAACCCTCGACATGGGCAAGCCGATCAACGATTCCATGAACATCGACATTCCAGCGACCGCCAACGCGATCCGCTGGAGCGCCGAGGCCATCGACAAGATCTACGACGAAGTCGCCGCCACGCCCCACGACCAACTCGGCCTCATCACTCGCGAACCAGCTGGTGTTGTCGCCGCCATCGTGCCGTGGAACTTCCCGCTGATCATGGCCAGCTGGAAGTTCGCCCCAGCCCTTGCGGCCGGCAACTCGTTCATCCTCAAGCCTTCGGAAAAGTCGCCACTGACCGCGATTCGCATCGCGCAATTGGCGCTGGATGCCGGCATCCCGAAAGGCGTGTTCAACGTCCTGCCGGGCTACGGTCACACCGTCGGCAAGGCACTGGCGTTGCACATGGACGTCGACGTGCTGGCCTTCACCGGCTCGACCGCGATTGCCAAGCAACTGCTGATCTACGCCGGGCAAAGCAACATGAAACGCGTCTGGCTCGAAGCAGGGGGGAAGAGCCCGAACGTGGTGTTCGCCGACGCGCCGGATTTGCGCGCGGCAGCACAAGCGGCGGCCGGTGCGATTGCCTTCAACCAGGGCGAAGTCTGCACCGCCGGTTCACGCTTGCTGGTAGAGCGTTCGATCCGCGAGCAGTTCATTCCGCTGCTGGTGGAAGCCCTGCAAGCCTGGAAACCGGGGCACGCTTTGGACCCGGAAACCACCGTCGGCGCGGTCGTCGATCAGCGTCAACTGGACAACGTGCTGCGCTACATCCAGGTCGGCAAAGACCAGGGCGCGCAACTGATCGCCGGCGGCAGCCGCACCCTCGAAGACACCGGTGGCCTGTACGTGGAACCGGCGATTTTCGACGGCGTGACCAACGCCATGACCATCGCCCGGGAAGAAATCTTCGGCCCGGTGCTGTCGCTGATCACCTTCGACACCGAGGAAGAAGCGCTGGCCATCGCCAATGACAGCATCTTCGGCCTGGCCGCAGGCGTGTGGACCAGCAACCTCAGCAAGGCCCACACCTTCGCGCGCGGCTTGCGCGCCGGCAGCGTCTGGGTCAACCAGTACGACGGCGGCGACATGACCGCGCCGTTCGGCGGGTACAAGCAGTCGGGTAACGGTCGGGACAAATCGCTGCACGCGTTCGACAAATACACCGAACTCAAAGCGACCTGGATCAAGCTCTAATACCTATAAAAAAAGCGACGGTCGCCGGCACTCTGCCGGCGACCCTCGGAGAAACCTATGAAACAAGCACATGTAAATAGCTACTACGCCGCCACCCGCAACTTCACCGGCGACTTCCCGGTACTCGAACAAGCGGTCGACTGCGACGTCTGCATCATTGGCGCCGGCTACACCGGTTTGTCCTCGGCCCTGTTCCTCGCCGAAGCCGGCTACAGCGTCACCGTGCTCGAAGCCGCCAAAGTCGGTTTCGGCGCCAGCGGTCGCAACGGCGGCCAACTGGTTAACTCCTACAGTCGCGACGTCGATGTCATCGAAGAACGCTACGGCGACAAAACCGCCGAAGTCCTCGGCAGCATGATTTTCGAAGGCGCCGACATCATCCGTCAGCGCATACAACACTACGACATCCAGTGCGACTACCGCCCGGGCGGCATCTTCGCCGCGCTGAATAAAAAGCAGCTCAAAGGCCTGGCCGAGCAGAAAAGCAGCTGGGAACGCTACGGCAACAAAAACCTGAAAATGCTCGACGCGGCGGACATCAAGCGTGAAGTGGGTTGCGACAACTACGTCGGCGGCCTGCTCGACATGCAGGGCGGCCACATCCACCCGCTGAACCTGGCCCTCGGCGAAGCCTCGGCCATCATCGGCCTGGGCGGCAAAATCTACGAACAATCGGCCGCAGTGGAAATCACCTACGGCGAACCGATCACCGTGCGCACCGCGAAAGGCGTGGTCCGCGCCAAGTACCTGCTGATCGCCGGCAACGCCTATTTGCCGCAGGACCTCGACAACCGCGTCACGCGTAAAAGCATGCCTTGCGGTTCACAAATCGTCGTCACCGAGCCGTTGTCCGAGAAAGTCGCCCGCAGCCTGATCAAAAACAACTACTGCGTCGAAGACTGCAACTACCTGCTCGACTACTACCGCCTCACCGCTGACAACCGTCTGCTGTACGGCGGCGGCGTGGTCTACGGCGCCCGCGAACCGGACGACATCGAGCAACTGATCAAGCCGAAAATCCTCAAGACCTTCCCGCAACTGAAGGACGTGAAAATCGACTACCGCTGGACCGGCAACTTCCTGCTGACCATGTCACGCATGCCGCAATTCGGCCGCATCGAGAAAAACGCCTACTACATGCAAGGCTACAGCGGCCACGGCGTCACCTGCTCGCACCTGGCCGGCAAACTGATCTCGGAAATGATCCGCGGCGACGCCGAACGCTTCGACGCCTTCGCTTCGCTCCCGCACATGCCCATGATCGGCGGCCGCACCTTCCAGGCCCCACTCACCGCCATGGGCGCCGCGTATTACGCGCTGCGTGACCGTTTCGGCATCTAAGCGACACAATCCCTGTGGGAGCGGCGGTGCGACGATTCGACTTGCTCGCGAAGGCGGCTTAACTTCCAACAATGATGTAGCTGACACACCGCCTTCGCGAGCAAGCCCGCTCCCACAAGAGATCCATGGCATACACAAAATCTGTGACCAACCAGAACCAAACTGTGGGAGCGAGCGTGCTCGCGATGAGGCCATACCAATCACTATCAATCCCAACTGACCCACAGAAATCGCACCTGCATTTCTCAAGGCCAAACCCCCTGACTTCAGGCCGAAACAACCTTTTTACCCAACCATTTATCGAACCTGCTGAGCAACACCACCAAACGTGATTTAATACCCGCCTTTCAAATTTCCGGGACAGGGAAGCGGTATCTTCGCGGCCAAAAGTCGCCCGCCATCCACCCCCATAACCCTTAAGTATTCCTCGCATAAGGCTGTCATGGACACGGGCTCACGACTCAAATTAGTACGCGAAAGCTACAAACTCTCCCAGCGCGAGCTGGCCCGGCGTAGCGGCGTCACCAATGCCACCATCTCCCTGATCGAACAAAATCGCGTCAGTCCCTCCGTCAGCTCCCTCAAAAAACTGCTCGAAGGCATCCCCATGTCCTTGGCGGACTTCTTTACCTTCGACAACCACCCCGCGAGCATCAATACGTGTTCCGCGCCAATGAACAACCGGATCTCGGGCGTCATGGACTGCGGTTGTTGTTGATTGGCGCTTCGGTGCCGAGTCGGCAGATGCGCTTGTTGCGCGAGCAATACGCGCCTGGGGCGAGTTCGGGGGAAGAGCCGATTGTGCATTCGGAAGGGGAGGAGTGTGGGCTGGTTACTCGGGGGACGGTTGAGTTGACGGTTGATGGGCAGATCAGTGTGCTGAATGCCGGGGATGGGTATTACTTTCCGACGACGTTGCCGCATCGGTTTCGGAATATAGGGGCGGATGAGGCGGAAATCATCAGTGCTAACACACCGGCTAACTTTTGATTGCGGGGCAGAATAATACGAGGATGAATATTTTCAAAGGCAATATGTTTCAGCCTCCTCTTCATTATAAGCGCGAGAAATAGAATATGCCGGTATCCGCAGAGCACCAGTTTGTTGCTGAAGAATTTGACTCCGTCTTAAGTTCTTATGCTAAGACAAAACTTTTTGGTGTCCTAGAAGCGGATCGAAAAAAATATGATTACGCGTGCGTACTTGAGAGAGACTGCAATAGATCACTTGTATCCCAAGTGCTGTGGTCTAATTCGGCAGGTGTGCACAAAGACCTCATGAGCTTACTTCATGACCGAAACGCACCGATAAAAGTGTATTTTGCTAAGGATACCACCAAACATCGATTGAAAATCGCTGAGGTCATCTCCAGTTATCGGGGGGATGAAGCTTTATGTTCTCTGCTTCGTGGGTTAAAGATTATTTACCTCCCCTCTGGGTTTGATGCTGATAAACAAGAACAGCAGATGTGGATGTCTAACTATATATCCGAAATTGTTTGCAAAGATCTTTTGTTCGCAACTGTTTTTGGAAGACTCATCAAGTCGGATGTTCGAGTTTTTGCTAATCATAATGGTCCTGTTGGTTTAAAGTACGCCGTTCTCGATGAAATAATTAAAAATGGGTTGATCCATACGCCAACATTTAAAAGCTCCATAGGCTATCGATCAGATGGCCCTACAAGGGAAATCATCACAATGTTATCGGCGTTAGGGCTTGTTCAGAGGCCTGATCAAACTGTGTTCGCTTTACCAACGATAAAAGGCAGGATGTTCATGGATTTGAGTAAGCATCTTCTTTATGAAAAATATAATCCAGATCATATATTGGGCGATTTGGGCGCGATTAAAGATATGCTATTCAAATCCAGCGGGCTGGAGGGATTTGACTACCAACTGGAGATTGTAGAATCTGCAGAGCGCTGCTCCACCGAATATGGCCGCAATCTCCTTGAAGGAATGGATTTTTCTGAGCCTAAATTCTATTCCAACTATGATTGGAAAATATTCTACGATCAGCTTAAAGACGTGCCTGGTTTTAAGAAGGAGACTTTTGAGGATGCTGATTGTGGCTTCTTTATAAAATAGCTTTTTTCGCGTTAAGGTGATCGATTTATTTAATTTGCCTAGGGTTGTCTGCTTTTAATTGAATATATGCGCCAAAGTGAAACGTTCCTCCTTCTGTTCAGGTTGTCAGATGAGTGCACGGATAAAATCGATTTAATACACCCCTCCATTTTTGAGATATTCATTTCGCCCGTGCGAAGCATATGTTACGGGTAAGACAAAATCTGCCTATTCGCAAATTGATTTATAGAGTCTACTTTAAATTTTTTTGCTTGCTCTTGATGCGGTGGTTTAGAAGCGTCAACAAGAAGTCCTAGAAGTATGTCTGTAGTTTCCGAATTATTAAATCCTGAAGTGAAATCTACCACTTCATGCGCTTTACGAATCCATGAGTTGATGTCGTCTTGCGTAGAGTAAAGATTTTCAATTTCGAATTTTTCAATGCTCCTATCAATCTTGCTTCCTTGGGCGATAACTCTTACCTTTAGGTTTGCTTTAGTAGGCTTCTCTCCTGGTGGGATTTCAACGTGAAATAGTTTCGCTGTAGTTACGCCGGCTATAAACGGGTGTTCGAAATCAAGCATGTGATAATTTTTTTTATAGCCCTGGTTGCAAAAGCTGCCTGAAGGAACAAGATTGGACAGTGCTACTGCTAAAAAAGGGAATTTCGTTTTTGGATAAAAGTGGTCAAGGTCTGCCCGTAACTTCACCTTTAAGCCTCTTGTCTGAATATTTTCATTGTTGCAATACAGGCATATATTTATATTCAGCTCTTGCACAATCGCCAGGCCTATTTTTTTGGAGAGATCTGAATAATTAAATACTTTGCTAAAGTTCTCTATCCATAAAGGGAAAATTTTCAGGTCTTCTTTTGTTAGCAGGAAATCTCCATAAGCAACGTTATATATTCGTCCCAAGGCCTTTTTCTTTTCGCCGTAGAGTTTAGAGTCAGATAAAAGTTTCAGTAGTGATAAGGTGAAACTTAAATCTGGTGTTGCTTTGTGGTTCAAGAATTCTAGAGCGTTCTGAACGGCTACATCTATGGCAATCGTATCGTGCCTCTTTCGGAGATTAAGTTTGCTTATATTGCTTGGGATTTGTATTCCGGCGAGCAAATAGGCCGGGCAGTAACGATCTGCCAAAATTGGCAGTGCGGTGTAAATTTGATGTATGTGTGCAGTTAATAACTCTGGCGAACAAAGCAGGAGGTTCTTGATAGCTGCAGAGTTGAATAAATCTTCAAATTTCTGACGATCAAGTGTTGGTACCATGGGTAAATAAGCAGTCATTGCCAGTGAAGCTCGATCAATTACTTCTTTGGTGAAGAGCTCGATCAACTTTGGTGTAGGGCTGTATTCAAACGTTATCATTTTCTAGTAAGTACTCTTTAATAAATTTGTTCCCCATGCTGCCTATCAAAACCCTATCTAGTTTTTCAAGCTTGCCTTCTTGGGACTTCTTTATTAGTGTGCTGATTGCTTTTCTTGAATGCTCCCCAAAAGTAGAATCTATGTGCATGCCGTCAATAAATAAGTTAGTTATGTTGGTGCCAAATCCCATAGATTCGCGTAAGCTCACTTGCCCGTTGGCGTCTTTCGTAAGAGAGGTGATGTCTTGAGGGAGGAAGTCACTAATTATAATTGGAGAGTGAGTAGATAGAAGTATTTGAGGTTTAAATATGCTGGCTGAGTCAACTAGCATTTTTAGATGAGAAAGGTAAGTATCTAAAAAGCTTCTTTGCCATTCCGGATGAAGATATAGATCAGCCTCATCTATGATGAATATGCTGTTCCTTTTCTTTGGGGCACTGCGCAGATAGTGATAAGTTTCTGAAAATAAGTGGGATAGAGCCATTTCCCCAGTACTAACGCCGCGCCATCCCCAACTGAAATTTGACGATATGCTTGGTGGAAGCTTGACTATAATATTAGTCAGTTCGCTGATTATGTAAAAATCTTCAATCTTAACACTGGCGGGGTCTGTGTTTTTAAACTCAAATTGATAGTTGGAAAGTAATGATGCTATTCGTTCTAGCAGTTCAATAATAGATTCAAGTCGTAATTGCATTCTCTCTATATCAACAACGTCTTGAATGTTTTCTAATTCAGAAGGAGGTATTGAGAATATATTCCAATTCTCAAGGTATCTCAACGCTTCGATTGTTTGTTTTAGTGCGATTGTGTTATTTGTGTACCGTTCGCTAACATCTATTTCTATGTATGTTTTTAAAAGAAATGCCAGCAGGTATCTTTTATCGGACATTTTGCGAGAAGCTGAAAGCTCCACGATAATGGAAATCGAATTTAACTTGATTAGACTTTGAAATATTTCGTTGGGTCCTAAAGTCATCCATTCCGGATGGCTATTTTTGGAAATAAATTTTTCTTTCAGGTTTGAGATAGTTTTAGAGTGATCAATATGAAATGTGCTTTCTAAGAAGAGTCTGTCGACTCGGCTGCACGAGTTGTTAAACGTAAACTCAAAACCAATATCTTTCACAATCCCATCGCGCTGCACTGAACCTCTAAAGTAAGCTAAAAGATTGGCGAAATATTGTTTTTGTTTGATTTTTGATTTTGTGTATTCTTCTAATGTATGCTCATGAATTAACGGATGGATGTGTTTTTTTTGGTATCCGAGTTTGTTTTGTGCGCTTGAAATATTGTTTATTTTAACAATGTTTACAGAGTGCGTCGTAGCGAAGTGGTTATAGTCGTAATGAATTTCATGTTGCTTATTGCATATGGTGATTTCCATATTAATTACACAGATGTGGAATATTTCGGTTTTAGCTTCGTAAAAGATTAGCGTCCCGCTTGAGTCTGTCGGAAAGTAGGCAGTTTCTATAAAATCTAACGCCGAGCTTTTTCCAACACCGTTTGCACCGATAAGTGCAGAGCAGTGGAATCCGTGATAGTAAGCAGATGTATCAGTCAGCCTGGAGATTTTAATAGTTCGTTCCTGAACGGAGCAAAGCACCCCTCCACCAAAGGAGATGTTTAAGTTTCGTATGGCCTTGTGCTCACCAATGTAAATATGAACCAAGTTCATCTTGGGCTCCCAGTGCCGTATATTCGCGTTCTTTTCATTATTTAATGCTATGCAAGATAATATTTTCTCACGTATTTTAATTGCTTTGGTGCTGATGAATTTGTGTTGTTGGAAATGCTTTTAACATATCAGAGAAGCTTAGGCCAGATGTTGTTTGTATGAAGTGATTTGGCGGTCTAATAGCTATATTACTACTTGGTGCGGAAGTGCTTCATTTATAATGATTTTCTCACCAAGAATTTGCTTGAGTATGGTACTTGCTTGAGGTGTGAGGGGTATAGTTATAAACTTCAAATCATCATCGACGATTACTGGTTTTTCATCTGAGTTAGAGTAGCCGATTGCCTGGATGTTAATGCTGCATTTAAAAATTCCGGCCGGATCATTAATGTCAACACTTTTTAATGTGGCAGCGGCAGGTCTGGTCGGTTGGAATAGCTCGCTGATAGTATAACTACCGAGATTGACGAATTTCTCGAAGCCACCAATTTTCTCAGATCCTACAGGTAGAGAATTATTGATGATTTGCCCCACTTGTACAATTGAAACTGCTTTTTGTGATTTTGCAGCATTCGATAAGTAGGTGGTTACTTTTTCGATGATTTGTACACGCCGCTGAGGAGGGATGGCTGGGTCATCTAGAAAGTCTAGAATAGCTGTATTAATTTGCTGGACACTGTTCTTGTTCGGAACATAGTCGCCGCACCCAAATGCTTCCTTGAAGAAATCGCTTTTTGAATTTTTGGCGATAAATTTTAGATAAGCATCACCGTCGTTGTTGGGGAATGTCTCGTTAAACAATGTCAAATCGAACATTGCGGCATGGCGCAGGTCACTTGTGTTTATGCTTGTAAGATCAATGGGTTGCAGATCGGCGTCAAAGTCATAACCACCTTTTTTCCCTACCAGCACCACCAAAAAGCGACCAGTATCTATTTCGTCATTCGCAGTGCGGTAATGGACTAGTACAAGATGTCCTAGGCTGAGAGTGCCTCTGCCAGGCTCATTGGCTACGGTACAAGCGTTTTGTACAAATGCATCAACCATTTCATCAAAATCTATTTTTTGTCCAATGTACTCGCTCAGTGTTTTAGGGGCCATATGCTGGCTAGTTGGTAAGAAAAATCCATGGTACTTATTGTTTCTAGCAAATTTTCGCTCGATGACGGCAACGAAATCAAGCGCGGTTGGCTTGCTTAAATCCCAGTTTTTTCCTATAGCGGCTTCATAAAAAGTGACTCCGTCTAAGTTTTTTTTATAAATATCGGCAGTTTTTGCACTAATAACTTTTAGCCCGGTACTTACGGGGGCTGCTTGGCCTATGCTGCTGCTAATCTCTACCTGCGAATTCATGCTCTGAAGTTTCCTTTTTGCCTACTCATATGATGCTGATATTAATTCTTTGTTGATTACACTCTGTTTTAACGACCCTTCGGGATAAAGATAATGCACCGCCATAGGAAAAAGCCAGCCATTATTTGGCCATTACGCCTTGTGTCTCCAAGCGCGCCTTAAGATAGGAGGGATCTTACGGTCATCCTTAAGCCCTCCTGCCTGCAGTCCTAATGGGCAATCTCGCTCATGGAAAATGAGTGGTGGTTTATTCCACGAGCCGAGGTTCTATAAAAAATTGGATTTTCAACGTTTAGGAAAAGCTAGATAGAGACATGAAAAAAACCCGCAAAAATTGCGGGTTTTTACGACTGAAATGCTGTCACTGCTCCTACGGTCTATCAAACCCACGCTGCTCAATCACCCGAAACACATCGCTCACATCCTGGATCAGGATCCGGGCGATGTTGGTAACGGTGTTGATGTCGTTTTCGGCGTAGTCGGGGAGGCTGGTGCAGGCCATGAGATTGAGGTACTTCAGGACGGCGCTGAGGCGTTCGCTGACGCAGTTGTGGAGTTCGCGCAGTGGGGCGTCGCTGTCGATGAGGAGGACGGGGTATTCGGTGGCGAATTGGGACATGGGGGTGAAGCGGCGAGGCGGATTGTTCGTTGTCATAAGGATGAGCTCTTCAAAGGATTATGAAGCCACCTTTCTGCTGCGAAACAATTGGGTGGCAGCTATGTGCGGGTTCGCAGACCGGAGAAGAGATCAAAGCCGGCAGACCCGAAGGTCTCCCACACACAGCCGCCATAACGTAACGGCGGCAAAGTTTGCCACAGTTGTTATTTAGCGGTGTGACCACTTCTGTTGGGCTACGAAACCCTGTCGCTAACTGCGGTCAGCGACGGGTCGAATATAGGCGGCCATTTTGGTGCTCACAACCGGGCTGTAGGACGGTTGGGCGCTTGTTGTGACAAGGCTGAATGCCACTGTTTTCGGGCTTGTCGCGGTGATTCGGGCTGTGTGGAGTGCCTTGGGAAATGGGGTGCAGGTTTTGGGGCCGCTTCGCGACCCAACGGGGATAAATCCCCTCGCCACAAAGGGTAAATTCCTACGCGATTTTCGGACGTCAGGTTTATGAAATTGGGTGGTCAGAAACAACAAAGCCCCGAATCTTCGGGGCTTTGTTGTTTGAGTTTGCGCAGTTCCCAAATTCTTACCGCACAGCCTCCGCCGTCATTGTCTGGCCTGCGGTGAATGCGGGTTGTGATCGGTATGTTTCGGTCCCGCCAGTGCCCATGCCACCACCCCAATCAGTGGCACAAACACGATTACCACTATCCATAAGAGTTTGTTGCTCGATTTGCCTTCAGCTTTACGCACCCTGTTGATTGCCCAAAGCTCGACCAGCAAAAGAACTGCTGTCAGCACGATCCAGATGGTTTCGGTTTGCATGGGTCACCTCCTGATAGTCATTCAGTTAGGTGAGTGGGTGTGGGCGGGGTTCATTAAATTTCGAGTTTTTGTGGGGATGGCGGGTAAAGCGAAAACGGGTTTGCTCGCGAAAGGTGTGACAGTCGACATGGATGTTGAATGTCATGGTCTCATCGCGAGCAAGCTCGCTCCCACAGGGGATTGCATTCCAATTACAGGCTGTTAGCGAGTTTTCCGGTTGAGAGGCGGCGTTTGTAGGCGGTGTCGCGGTTGGCTAGCCAGTAATAGAGCGGGGAGGTGATCAGGAGGCCTACCAACCACGACAAATCCGCCCCATTGATGTGCTCTGAAATCGGCCCGACATACAGCGGCGTATTCATAAACGGAATCTGCACCACAATCCCGATCGCATACGCCAACAGCGCCTGCGGGTTGTACCGGCCATAGATCCCGCCATCGACCTTGAAGATCGAGTTGATGTCGTACTGACCTTTGTGAATCGCATAGAAGTCGATCAGGTTGATCGCGGTCCACGGCACCAGTACGACGAGCAGCACCAGCACCATGTCGACGAAGTGGCCGATGAAGTTGGCGGAGGCACCGACGGCGGCGAAGCAGCAGGCGGCGAGGATGATGATGGAGAGGACGGCGCGGCTTTTGGCGGTGGGGATCCAGCGGTAGGCGAAGGTTTGGATCAGGGTGATCAGCGACAGCACGGCGCCGTAGAGGTTGAGGGCGTTGTGGCTGATGACGCTGAGCAAAAACAGCACGAGCATCAACGGGCCGATGGAGCCGGTGGCGAGTTTGACGGCGTCCATGGTGTCCATGCCGACGGGTGTGGCGAGGACGGCGACGGCGCCGAAGATGAACGAGAGGCTGGAGCCGAGGACGGTGCCGAGATAAGTCGTCCAGAACGTTGCGGCGACGGGCACGTTGGCCGGCAGGTAGCGCGAGTAGTCGGAGACGTAGGGCGCGAAGGCGATTTGCCAGAGTGCGGCGAGGGAAACGGTGGCCAGCCAGCCGGAGATGTTGAAGCTGCCGCGGGTGAGGAAGTCGGCGGTTTGTACGTGGGTGAAGATGTAGCCGAAGCCGAGCACGATGCCGGCGCCGAGTACCCAGGTGCCGATGCGGTTGAGCACGTGGATGAAGCGGTAGCCGATGATGCCGATGATGCCCGAGCCGAGGGCGCCGATGACGATGCCGACCGGCACCGGCACGCTGTCGACCACGCCATGCAGGGATTTGCCGGCGAGGACGATGTTGGAGGCGAAGAAGCCGATGTACATGATGCCGGCGATCAGCACGACTAGCAGCGCGCCAAGGGAGCCGAACTGGGCGCGGCTCTGGATCATTTGCGGAATGCCCATCTGCGGGCCTTGCGCCGAGTGCAGCGCCATCAGCACGCCGCCGACCAGATGGCCAACGAGGATGGCGACGATGCCCCACACCAGGTTCAGGTGGAACATTTGCACGCCGAGGGCGCCGGTGACGATGGGCAACGGCGCGATGTTGCCGCCGAACCAGAGGGTGAAAAGGTCTCTGGTTTTTCCGTGGCGATCTTCGGGTGGCACGTAGCCGATGGTATGTTTTTCGATGAGCGGGGCGGAGGTTGTTGCTGCGGTAACCATGACGGACTCCAAGGCAAAAGTGAGTACGTGGACGTACTTCGGTGAGCGCCGTATGGGGGCGACGCTTTTCTTGTTGGAGTTGATGATGTGCGGTGGGGAGTGAGAGATAAATTAGTAAGTTTGTGGGTATAGACGTTAAAAAATGTATGTCGGTTGGGGCGGCTGTAGAGGCTGGTATTACGACGCCCACGCGCGAACGTAAGCCCGCCGGATGGGGCTTGCCGGTCGCAAATTTGTAGCAGCTGGCGAAGCCTGCGTTCGGCTGCGGAGCAGTCGCAAAATCCAACGACGCGGTGCATCAGGAAAACCGCGGGCGCAGGGTTTACGACTGCTTCGCAGCCGAACGCAGGCTTCGCCAGCTGCTACAGGGATTGGGTTAACAGATCGATAGCAGCATTCGTTGCAGCATGGCGTCGCAGGCGGTGAGTTGTTGGAGGCTGACGAATTCGTCGGGTTTATGGCCTTGATCCATGCTGCCGGGGCCGCACACCACTGTCGGAATTCCTGCGGCGTCGAATAGGCCGCCCTCGGTTCCGAAGGCCACGGTGCCAAATTCTCGAGAGCCTGAGAACGCAGCAATCAACTCAGCCGCTTCGCTGTGCGCATCGGTCGCCAACCCGGGATACGCCGACAACTCGCTGAAGCGAATCTCGCTCTGTTCACTCACCGCACGCATGCGCGGCAATACTTGTTGCTCGGCATAAGCCTTCAGCTCCTGCGCAACGTCACTTGGATCATGCGAGGGCAGGGCGCGGATTTCGAAGTCGAAGCGGCAATCGGCGGGGACGATGTTCAAGGCCTTGCCACCGGAAATCACGCCGGTTTGCACGGTGCTGAATGGCGGATCGAAACGGGCATCGTGATGCTCGGGCGCTTTGAGCCGGTGGCCAATCCGCCCCAGTTCACCGATCAGTTCGGCGGCGTATTCAATGGCATTGACCCCAAGCGGCGCGTACGCCGAATGACAGGCTTCACCGTGAATATCGCAGCGCATCGCCAGTTTGCCCTTATGGCCCAGCACCGGTTTGAGCTCGGTCGGTTCACCAATGATGCAGAGCATCGGTTTGACCGGGAGTTTTTCCAATTCCGACAGCAACGAACGCACACCGAGGCAACCGACTTCCTCATCGTAGGACAGCGCGATGTGCACCGGCAGCCGCAGCGTGGCTTTCACCAGCGACGGGACCAGCGCGAGTACGCAAGCGATGTAGCCTTTCATGTCCGCCGTGCCGCGGCCGTACAGCTTGCCGTCGCGCTCGGTGAGTTCGAACGGCGCAACGGTCCACGGCTGGCCGTCGACAGGCACCACGTCGGTGTGCCCCGACAGCACGATGCCCGGCCGGTCCGCCGGGCCAATGGTGGCGAACAGATTGGCCTTGCTGCGCTGATCGTTGTAGACCAGCTCGCAAGGCACGTCGAAGCGTTCGAGGTAGTCGCGGACGAACTCGATGAGGTGCAGGTTTGATTCGCGGCTCGTGGTGTCGAACGCCACCAACGTGTTCAGCAAATCGAGGCTGGTGCTCATCGGTCGTCTCCGGCGACACCGTAGCCGGGGGATTTGTCGGGGGCCAGGGCGCGGTCGATGTAGTCCTGAACCTGTGGGCGATAGGCGTCCCAGAGTTTCTCAAGCTGGCCGATTGGATCGTGATCCGCCCAATCCACCCGCAGGTTGATGATCGGCCAGGTCAGCTCGCCGACCACCACCACCGCCGCCGAATGCACCGGCCCGGCTTCGCCGCCCGCAGCGATGGCCGCTTTCATTGCTGCGAGCAGGCGGTCGGTCAGTTGACCTTCGCCATGTTCGAATGCCTCGACCATGGCCTCTATCACCGACCGATCCGCCAGCATGTTGCCGGCGGCCACGCATTGCTCGCCTGACACGGCGTTGTGGTTGCCCAAGGTTTGCGAGCCGCTGAGATGCGCGGTGCGGCCGAGATGGTCAATCGCGGTGATCTGGCGATATTGGCTGTAGCCGTTTCGGGTCAGGACTTTGTCCAGTGCTTCAGCAGGCGCGAAGCCTTGCTCCATGAGGGCAAGGACTTCCGGGCCGAGCGACGGCAAGGTGATGTTTTGCGTAGAGACGGCGCCGACCCCCGGCAGCAGCCAGGGGCACCGTGCGCCGACGGCGATGCTTGAGGAACTGATCGCAATGCCGAACTGACCGGTTTCGGGGCAACGTGCTGCGATGGAGAAGGTCATGGGTTTTGCTCCTTGTTTTGCCTTGGTGAAGGGGGCGACTCGGTCTACTTCCTTACTCAGGAATCACCGCAATCACATCAATTTCCATCAGCCACTGCGGCTGCCCCAACGCCGACACCACCAGCCCGGTCGAGATCGGAAACACCCCTTTGAGCCACTTACCCACTTCCTGATACACCGGCTCGCGGTAACGCGGATCGATCAGGTAAGTGGTGGTTTTCACGATGTGGTTGAGGTCGCTGCCGGCCTCTTCCAGCAACTGTTTGACGTTGCGCATGGCTTGCTCGGTTTGCGCTCGCGGGTCACCGAGGCCCACCAGGTTGCCTTCGAAGTCAGTGCCGACCTGACCGCGAACATAAACGGTGTTGCCGGCCCGGACCGCTTGGCACAAGTCATTGTCCAGGCTCTGGTTCGGGTAGGTTTCCTTGGTGTTGAACATGCGAATACGGGTATGAGTTGGCGTGGACATTTGAGGCTCCTAAAGAAAAATGGCTCAAGCGCTGACAGTTGCTTTATGGGCGACCGGGACAGTTTCAGCCTCGCGTTGCGCCGCATCGTGGTAGTCGAGGTATGAACGCTGGATGGCGATGTGATCAGCCACGTATTTGGCGTCGTGCCAAACGCCCCAGATGAACGAAGACCCGCGACGGGACTGCCACGGCAGGCCGAGGAAATACACGCCCGGCTCGCTCGACACGCCGCGCTGATGCGCCGGTTTGCCGTTGTCGTCGAAGGCATCAACCTTGAGCCAGCTGTAATCCGTGGCAAAACCGGTGGCCCAGATGATCGAGGTCACGCCGGCCTTGGCCAGGTCGAGTTCAAGAATCGGGTTAGTCACACAGTCTGGATCGGAAAAGGTAATACGGGCTTCAGGCTCTTCCGGCAGGCCCAGACCATTGCGTTCAATGTAGGCATCGGCGGCATTGAGCAGCGCCAGATAGTTCTCATCGCCGCGTGCAAGGTTCTCGGCAAGGTTCGGTTGAAAAGTCGCTACGCCGCCGTTGAACGATTGGGTCAAACCCACCAGTGTCATGCCGCGATGGGCCAGCCCGCGGAAGTCCACGGTGCGGCCGCCATGTGCGCCGCTCACCGCGATGGTGACGTGTTCCCGGCCGGGTTTCATGGCCGCCTGATCCCATTCGCCCAGCACACCCAGCCACCAGCAGAAATCACGGTTGCGATAGGCGCGAGGAGGGCGGTCGTGTGCGCCGACCGAGAGATACACCTTCTTGCCGGCACGCTGCAGTTCATCGGCGATTTGCACGCCCGACGAACCGGCGCCGACCACCAGAACCGCGCCTTCAGGCAGTTGCACCGGGTTGCGGTATTCGGCCGAGTGGATCTGCAGAAATTGTTCATCTTTCGGCGCAATCGGCGGGATAACCGGACGCTGGAAAGGCCCGGTGGCAGCCACCACGCGATTGGCCTCAATCACGCCTTCAGAGGTTTCAATGGTGAAGCCCGGGCGACCGACATTGCGCTCAACCTTCAGCACGTCCACGCCGGTGCGGATCGGGGCGTTGAATTTCTTGGCGTAGGCTTCGAAATAGGCGGCGACGCGTTCTTTCGGGGCAAAGTCGTCGGGGCTGAGGTCGTCGAAATCGAGACCGGGAAAACGGTCATGCCAGGCCGGACCGTTGGCCACCAGCGAATCCCAGCGCCCGGTGCGCCAGCGTTCGGCGATACGGTTGCGCTCCAGCACCAGGTGCGGCACCCCGAGTTTGCTCAGGTGTTCACTCATGGCCACGCCAGCCTGACCGGCGCCAACAATCAGCGTATCTGTTTTTATTTTGTCAGTGGTCATCTCTATACCCTTCGAAGTTGGATTTAGGTCGGTAACGGCCTGCCATTTCTTGGGGTCAAGACTAGGGATCACCCTGGTATCGGTAAAATATTATTAAGCTGGCATTTGAGTATAAATAACTGATGCAGAGGCTCAGGGAAGGTCGAGTCTGCCCGCAAGGCTAGAGAGATTGTCTTCTGCAGCGTCTTTTCAGCCATCGGTGATGCTCCAGGACTTGCCTAAACATCGAAGGTTGATGGTCGTTCCGGGTTATGCATATGCAGGCCACGGCACCGGTGCGTAGTGACGAGCTTTATTTATACGCAAGATCGGGATGGAATGAGAAAGACTAAATTTGTATCAACTATGTCAATACCAGCCTGTGAAAGCAGCGTAGTAACCTGGCCACGGTGATGGGTTTGATGGTTAAAAAAATGCATGACCAGGCTGTAAAAATCCTTATCGGACAGCGACGAGACATGTGGTGAATGTTTAAAGGCGATCAAGCCGCACTCGCCTAACTTTTGCAAGTTGGGGCTGGACGTTCAGACAGGTCGAATGCTGCCGGTGCTGAAGCTAAGCGCTGGACTGGACTGGAACGGTAGCCGGCAGCGGGGAGATAAGCCCGGGAAGACATATGGTCACTCACCCTTCAGCAACTGCAGCCGATAGCTTGAGATGCAGCCGAATGCCTCAACGTCCAGCGGGAATATATGTCGAACAATCTCCCTTCTATCGCCCGCACATCGATCGATCGTTCCAGCGTATCGCTGGCACGCGCTTCTCTGTTCATGTTTGCGGGTCTATTGGCGGGCGTTTTTTTCCTTGCCAGCTATTCACTTGTTTATCTTGCGCATGATTTAGACCGAACGGAGGAGGTCGAAAGTGCTTTCTACACGAAGAAGGCCATGCAATCGCTGGAAAAATCGCTGCGGTCGACCGTCAAGGATTACGCATTTTGGGGCGATGCTTACAAGCACCTGCATGTTGAAATGGACGCTGACTGGGCGTACATACGACAAAACGTCGGGACAACGCTTTACACGGATTTTGGATTTCCGGGCGTGTTTGTCATCAACGACGTCAATCGCACTGTTTACTCTGTGCTCAAGGGTGAGTTGAAATCGGTTGAAGTCTCGGAATGGCTCGAGCAGTCCATTGACGCAATTCTCGTAAAGGCTCGTGAAGGCGCGGAAACAGAGACGCCGACAACCGCCTTCATTGTCGTTGGAGGCGTACCCGCCTTGGTCGCGGCCGCGGCGATTACGCCGGGAACTGACCCGACCGTGGTGCCTGATGACAGGTCGCCGTCGGTGTTGATGTTCGTCGACATTCTGGACAGTGCCAAACTCGAGACGATAGGCCGGGATTACGGGGTGAATGGCCTGCGCGTCGCCACTTCCGACGAAATCGGCAAAACGTCTGTCTTTCCATTGGGCGAGGACGGTACTGCCGGCAGTTTGCACTGGAGTCCGTCCAGGCCAGGTCTGCGGTTATTGGGGCTAGGATTGCCATTGATCGGCATCGCCGCGCTTTTGGTGTGCCTGATGACCTGGGCCATCTTGCGTCGCACGACCGCGGGTGCGCAGGCGCTTGACGCCAGCTACACATCACTGCAAAGCAGTCAGGCTGCCCTCGCCACCAGCGAAGCGCGCTTTCGCGATGTCGTTGAAGCCAGCTCGGACTGGGTATGGGAAATAGACGCTGATTGGCATTTCACCTATCTATCCGAGCGATTTGAGGATGTAACAGGGCTCTTCAGGGACGCTTGGATTGGTGCAGCGATGGATGATCTGCTGAACACCGAATCAGGCACGTTATCTCAGTGGCTCAGCATCCCGAACCGTCGCCCGAATATCAGTGTTCAGTGCCGCTACGTCGATACTAGAGGCCAAGAGAGAATCACGCGTCTTTCGGCGCGAGAAATGGCCGGTGGAGGATTCCGGGGTACTGCAACTGATGTCACCGAGGAAGTCGAAGCCCGTCGAAGAATCGAATTTCTCTCACAGCATGACGCGCTTACCGGGTTGCCTAACAGGACACGGCTTCAGGAGTTTCTTGACGGTAAACTCAAGGCTTTGCCAACGGTAAAACAACCTCTGGTCATGCTCAGTCTGGACCTGGATCGATTCAAGCCGGTGAATGACCTGTTGGGGCATGCGGCAGGTGATCGGGTACTTAACGAAGTATCGAGCCGTCTGGCTGACTGCGTGCGCCACGGGGACCTTGTCGCCCGGGTCGGGGGTGATGAGTTTGTACTGATCCTGACCGATGTGAGCTCCCAGGAAGAAGTCGAGGCGCTATGTCGCCGCCTGATCGAGTCCATCGAGCGACCTATAGAGATCGATGAGCAGGAAGTGTTCGTCAGCGCCAGTATTGGCATCGCAATGGCGCCAAATGACGCGCGTGAGGCTACTGAGCTGCTTCGTTATGCGGATATCGCGTTGTACGAAGCCAAGGCCGGAGGACGTAATACCTGGCGCTTTTACGCGGGCGATATGAACGCGAAGATCATTGAGCGCCGCCGTTTGGAAAGTGACCTGCGTTTTGCGATCAAACACGGAGAGCTGCGGCTGCATTTCCAACCGCGCTATCGCATCGTTGACGGTCAGATGGTCGGTGCCGAGGCGTTGGTACGGTGGCAACATCCTGAGCTTGGCTTGATATCACCCGACACGTTCATCCCCATTGCGGAAGAAAGCGGGCTGATTCTTTCCATGAGCAACTGGGTCATCGATACCGCCTGCAGATACGCCGCGCGGTGGCCGGAAAGTCTGTTCGTATCGATTAACCTTTCGCCCATCGAATTCAAGCGAGGCAATTTGGTAGAGCGCCTCCAGAAAATACTTTTCGACTCTGGCATCGATCCTGCCCGAGTAGAGCTGGAAATTACCGAAAACGTCATGCTCGAAGATGCTGAAGGTGCGCTTGAGATAATGCGTACGCTCAAACGCCTCGGCGTTCGCATATCCATGGACGACTTTGGAACGGGATATTCTTCGCTGAGCTACCTGCGCGCCTTCCCATTCGATGGCCTGAAAATAGACCGCAGCTTTTTAAACAGGCTGGGTGAAAGCGAGGGTGACAAGTCGATCATCCAGGCCATCGTGGGCTTGGGCCGCGCGTTGTCGCTCACCGTTACCGCAGAGGGCATTGAAACAGCCGAGCATCTGAAGTTACTGAAAGCGGTGTCGTGTGACGAAGGTCAAGGTTATTTCTTGAGCCGGCCGCTCGATACGTGCGCGTTCAACGCTTTGGTGGGGAGCTTAAATGATCGCTTGGTGTTTTCTACCTCCGCTTCAAATTTGACAAGCCAGCCCTCCACCAACACTATCTGCCCATGACCTACACACCCCGCACGCACATGATGCATTTCTCCATGCCCGCTTCTGGCGGGCCATGAGGTCATGCGTGCTTAGAATCTGACGTATTACCCAAGGCCCCGCCAGAAATGGACGGGGCTTTTTAGTTCTCCGTCCGCCACTGGCTAACGGAGATTGAAATGTTAGAGATTAAACGAGCCCGTCACGGCGATTGCCGGACGGCATTCGACATTCGCCTTCAAGCGATACGGTATCAATGCATCGGCGCCTATACCCCACAGCAACTGGACGTCTGGACGTCAGGGGCAGCCGAGGACGGATATTGCGGCCTGATGGAAAAACACTTTTATCTGGGGTGTATTCAGGGAGAACCGGTGGCGACAGGAATGCTTGATCTGGAGAGGCGCGAAATCGGCGCGATCCTTGTCCTGCCTGGCTTTATGCAGCGAGGCATTGGCAAGCGCATTCTGGATTACCTTGAATGTCTGGCACGGGATTTGGGGCTGGTGGAAGTTAAACTGGACGCTACGTTAAACGCTGCTCAGTTCTACCGGCGATGCGGTTTCGTCGGTGAGCAGACGGCTATTTACCAGTCGCCCTCCGGCCTGCAACTCGCTTGCATTCCGATGGTGAAGAGGCTGTTACGGACTTGAACAGCTACTTCGCTTTCCAGTGTCCACCGCCCGACTCGCAATCAATCTTCGCCTGACTCAAATGCTCAGCGCCGTAGTAATACGTAGTGACCTGAGCATTGTTCGGAATACTCAGCGACGTGCTGTTCTTGTCCTTGCTGGTGGCGTGAGGATTGGCCAGCGATTCTTGCGTCAACGTGGCGATGCAAGTGGCCTGAGAATGATCGGCGCACTGTTCGACTTTTTTCTTGGTGCTGGTCAGCATCTCCTTGCTCTCGTTGCTGCATGACCAATCGATGGCGTTCACCGGCATGCCTTCGTACTCATAGCAACTATGCGTTTCGACCACCGGAACGGATGGGCTTTGGGAGCGGGTCAGCACGTCACAGCCTTCAGCCATGACCAGGGCGGGACTCAGGCTGGCAAGCAAAAACAGCAGTCTACTGTTCATCGGGATTTCCTCTCCAATGGCGCCTTGTTTGATCAAAGATCAGCGCTGATAGGGTTTCGAAAGCGCGATGAGGCGCGGGGTTCCATTGTTTTTTAGATCCGCTGTGGGAGGGGGCGCAATAAGCGCAGGCCCGATGGTATGCTCGCCGCGCCACGCGCTGGCAATCCAGGGAACACTCTTTAAGGAAGGGGATGGCGGATGATCGATTTCAACAACAAAGGCTTTTTCAAACTCAAGCAAAACAACGAGTACGCGGAGCGAGTCACCGCGCTGTTGCTGGACGGTGAGCAGGTCATTGATGCCTATAAATCCATGCGCGACGGCGTGGTGTTTACCAACAAACGAATCATCGCGGTGAACGTGCAAGGCATCACCGGCAGCAAAAAAGACTTCACTTCGTTGCCCTACAAAAACATCGTCGCTTACTCCGTGGAAACCTCGGGCACCTTCGACCTGGATTCTGAGCTGGAAATCTACTTCTCGGCGCTGGGCAGAGTGAAGCTTGAATTCACTGGGAGGACGTCGATGGTCGAGATTTCCAAACTCATCTCACAGCATCTGCTGGGCTGAGTTTTCAGGCTTCGTGACAGTTTTTCAGAGGTAACAATGGACGCATGGACACTGCATTGGCTGGAAGCCTCGGGGAGCCTTGCCGAACTTCGCTCCGATTTGACCGGCGAATTTGACGCTGCTTACAAGACGATCTCCCGTTTGATGACGCCTGCGCGACTTGATGTGTTGATCCAGCGGCTCCCTGGCGAGACCATTCCTGAAATGGGCCTCTTGGGGCGGGCTTATCGAAGCACCATGTTCACGATGACCATCGACCCGGACAACCCGAATTTGTTGCCCAGCCTGCGCACGGGCACGCTGCATCGACAAATCGTCCATGAGGTTCATCATTGCTTGCGCATGGCGGGGCCTGGCTACGGTTGGACGTTAGGTGAAGCCTTGGTCAGCGAAGGACTTGCCGGACAGTTTGTCCGGCACTTGCTCGGCAACGATCCAGAGCCTTGGGAGTGTGCCGTTACCGACGCTGATCTGCTTCGCTCACCGGTCGACCGGAATACCCTTGAGTCCACGCACTACAATCACAGCGAGTGGTTTTTCGGATTGGGTGCTCACCCGAAATGGCTTGGCTATACGCTCGGTTATCAGATGGTTGGGCGCTGGCTTGCGTCAGTGGGCGAAATCGATGCTGCAACCTGGATCAACGCGCCTGCTCAAGATGTTGTCGCCTCAGCGCTTGAGGAAGGCATTGTGGTGCTCTGACCCAACGACCGTCGTGGGAAGACCTGGAACGCGTTGAAAAATACCGGCGGGCGATTGGCGTGTTGCGTTCCTGACGAGCCGAACAAACAGATCAATTGCGCCCCGCACCGGGTAGCAGCAGGCTCCGCCAGCTGCTACACAGTACAAGTTGCATTCGACCGGGATGTCCTGAATTCGAAAGGCAGCAGGGAATGGCGTCACCCCGGCCTGCGCCGGGATGGCGAGCGCTAGCAGCATAAAAG
>NZ_JBBWCB010000053.1:0-39954 GCF_039888995.1 Pseudomonas rossensis
GGCCAACGGCAACGACTCCACCGGCGCGGATGATCCGGGCGTGCAGTCGGTGACGCGCATCTACAACTACTACAAGGCCAATGACTGCAAGACTGTGGTCATGGGCGCGAGCTTCCGTAACCTGAATCAGATCGAGCAACTGGCCGGTTGCGACCGTCTGACCATCAGCCCGGATCTAATTGATAAGCTGGCGGCGGATACTGGCAAGCTGGAGCGCAAATTGGCCCCGGGTCATGCCGGTGAAGCTCGCTTGAACTTGAATGAAGCGCAGTTCCGTTGGTTGTCCAACGAGGACGCGATGGCGACCGAGAAACTGGCTGAAGGTATTCGTCAGTTCGCTCGCGACCAGGAAAAACTCGAAGCATTGCTGCAAGCCAAGCTGTGATCCAATAAGAGCAAACGCAAAAAGGGCGAACCCTCACAGGTTCGCCCTTTTTTGTGTGCAGTCGCTTATGGAATCAGTGACGCTCGAGGGCGTTCACCAGATCGTGAAACGCTTCACGATTGGAGTCGTTCAGCCCCATGAGGATCTTGTGCGCTTCGAGCACTTTGATCCGCACCACTTCTTCGGACTGATCCTGGTCTGGCAGGTCGGTCAGGCACTCAGGGCACGGGATCGGGCGGTCAACGATGTTGAACACTTGCTCGAAGCCCATGGACTGCAGCAGACGGGTGATGTCTTCGTGGGTGGTGACGACGGTTGGCAGCAAGCCGACCTTTTGCCGCGACAGGATCGATAGCTTGGCCAAAAGACCAAGGGTGGTGCTGTCGATGCTGCGGGTTTCGGTCAGGTCGATCACGATCGCGTTGAAGTTCAACGCCGTGAAGATCCGCTCAATAGTCGCATCCAACGCCGAACACAGGGTCAGGCGAACTTCACCGACGAACTTCAGGACGAAGGTGCCATCCTGCTCGGCGAACTGGATTCTACCGGTACTCATTAAAGATTCCTGCTCAACACCAACAGGGCGATATCATCCGGCATCTCCCCTAGCGTGGCCAATCCAAAAACCTGCCGCAGACCATCCAGGCTGCCGCCCGCTGCCTTGACCCGTTGGGGCAAAGCCGCTTCTTTTTCTTTGAGTGTAGGTTCTGGCAAAAGGTCCAGAATGCCATCGGACATCAGCGTCAGGCTGAATGTCGGCGGCAGCTCCAGTACATGATCTTCGTAGGTGGCTTCATTGAAGAGGCCCACCGGCAGACCACGCCCTTCCAGATAACAAACACTGTCTGGCGTGTACAACACAGGCAACGGCAAATGACCACCGATGCTATAGGTCAACAAACCTGTCTCCTCGTCGATGACTCCACCGACCATTGTGACGTGTTTACCCAGCTTACAACTGATCAGGCCTCGGTTGATATGACCAAGGACCTCTGAAGGCTTGAATTCCGGCAATGTACCGCTGCGCTTGGATTCGAACAGCAAGCGCGTGGTCATGAACTTCAGCAGCACGGTAACGAAGGCTGAAGAGGCGCCATGACCGGAAACGTCCGCCAGGTAGAAGGCTACCCGACGCTCGTCGACCCGAAAGTAGTCGACGAAATCACCCGACAGGTACAGCGAGGGGATGATCTGGTGAGCAAACTGGAACTCGTCGATGGTCCAGGGGCTGACCGGCAGCATGTTCATCTGCACCTGGCGACCGGCGTTCTGGTCTTCCTGGAGCAGGTTCAGGCTGGCAGCGAGCTCGCGGTTGGCCTTTTCCAGCTTCTCGCGGTAGCGCTGGTTTTCCAGCAGCAGGCGCGCACGATCCAGAGCCCGGCGCACAGAGTGCTCGAGCACAGCCAGATCTTCGAGGGGCTTGATCAGGTAGTCCGCTGCGCCCAGGCGCAGGGCCTCGACCGCGTCGTTCATCACGCCGGCGCCCGAAACCACGATCACCGGGGTTTGTGGCGACAGCTCGGTGACCTGGCGAATGAGTTCGAGTCCGCCCATCTGCGGCATGCGCAGATCGCAGATGACCAAGTCGGGCTTGTCTTGCTCGAATACCTGAAGACCCTGCTGGCCATTGCTGGCCTGCAGGACACTGAAACCACTGTCTTCCAAGTAGGCCGCGAGGCTCGCGCGCACTACTTCGTCATCATCGATTATCAGCAGCGTGGCACTGGTTTTTGGCATGTGGGCAAACGGCGCCAGAATTAGGTTGGCGTAGCAGGCAGGGGCTTTGTCCCGGCTCACACTACTGGATTCGCTTTCTAGCCTCTCTACTGCACTGTTTTCGAGCATTTGCCCTACACACAGGTACACCAGAAGTGCCCTTCTAAGGCGCAGACGGTACTCCCATCCGCGGGGCGTTTCAAGCTCACGCCGATGGTCGCTTGACGTCTTTCCATTTCAAATCACCTGGAGTTATAAGAACAGGCAAAACCGTAACGTAATGGAAGGTTCAAACCCATGAGCCAAACCGGTCCCGGAAGCCAAACGAAAGAAGGCGGCCCACTGGCCGCCTTCTTCGTTTTACCGGTCGAGATCAAAAATCGTCTTCGACCTGGCCGTCTTTGACTTTGAATTCGCGGTTCTGCAAGTACGCATTGCGGATGAAGATGTACTTGTCACCGCTGATCAGCTTCTCGCTCGACAGCAGACTGGCGCGGGTGTCGACGATGTTCAGGCCGAAGATCGAGTTACGCACAGGCACGTCGTGGATGTACGGGTACGGGCCGGTGTAGCCGTCGACATACTTGGACGGCGCGTCACGCAAGGTGCTTGGGCCCAGAAGCGGCAGCATCACGTACGGGCCGCTGCCTACGCCCCAGTAGCCGAGGGTCTGGCCGAAGTCTTCGTCATTGCGTTGCAGGCCCATTTTGGTGCCGACGTCGATAAAGCCCAGCAGGCCGAACGTGGTGTTGAAGATCAAGCGCGCGGTGTCGACGCCAGCGGCGGCCGGTTTGGCCTGCAAGATATCGTTGGCAAGGTTGGTGACATCACCGACGTTGCGGAACATGTTGTGGATGCCGTCTTCCAGGAACTGCGGCGTCACGAACTGATAGCCCTGGGCCAAAGGCTTCAGCGCATAGGTGTCGAGCACATCGTTGAATTTGTAGATCGGGCGGTTGATGCTTTCCCAAGGGTCGTCTTCCGAGGCTGCCTGGGCAACGAACGGAACCAGCAATACGCTGGTAAACACACAAAGCTGAGCGAGATGATTGCTCCAGCGCATAGAAAAACTCCTTGGATTGTACTGGCGCGGGCGCTTGGCCCAAGCGTAAAGCTGGTTAGTATAAGACGGAAAAGCCGCTTAAGGCAGCACCGTGCGAGGCAGCCTACGGATCATTCGTGATGATTGTGAGCGATTCACATCAGTGTCACTCAACTGTCACCGTCGCCCCCTAGCCTTGAGGCTATTTCAGGGACGTTGATATGCCGCACGCCGAAACCTTGCCCCACATTGCGCCCAGCCTGACCGCCGTCCTATTCGGCCTCAGTGGTTGCCTGGTGGATTTCGGTGCCCGCACACGCGCACAGGGCATCCCCTCTGCCATACATGCCGAGGCCACGCCCGGCGCGCTGGATAGCCTGCGCAGCTTGCAACATCAGCAGATTCCCTGTGCCTGGCTCGATGAACTCCCCCCTGCCCTCAGCCATTCCCTGGCCGCTGCCTTGCCTTCATGGATCAAACCCTCGCAACACCCCGAAACAAACAATCCATGGCCGGCACCGCATGCCTGTTGGCAAGCCCTAATGACGTTGAATGTCGACCGACTGGAGGGTTGTGTGCTGGTCAGCGGCGAACCACGATTGCTGCAAGCGGGGCTCAATGCCGGATTGTGGACGATTGGGCTGGCGTCCTGTGGCTCACTCTGCGGCCTGGCGCCCAACGACTGGCAGGCGCTGACTCAGCAGGAACGGGAATTCAAACGCGGCAAGGCAACGGTGCAACTGTTCGGTCTGGGTGTGCATTCGGTGATCGATCACCTCGGTGAACTCGACACCTGCCTGGCCGACATCAGCCTGCGCCGGCTCAAGGGCGAAAAGCCCTGATCGAGATCATGCAGGTTGCGCGCGAGTGGATTAATCTAAAGGTCAAGCCATAGACCTTTGGCGTGCTGCTGCGGTCTATGCCAGTGCCTATCGATAAAAGGAAGAACGCCATGCCTGCCCGCGAACTGCAACAACAGCTCAATACTCTGCGCGAGCAATTGGAACAGAATCCACCGCTGACCGAAGCCGAGCGCGAAGACCTGCACGCGCTGATGCAACAGATCGAACTGGAAATTGAGCTGGAAACCAAAACCCAGGACTCCAGCCTCTCCGACAATGTGAACCTGGCCGTCGAGCGCTTCGAAATCGAACACCCGACCCTTGCCGGTACCTTGCGCAACATCGTGCAAGCCCTGGCCAATATGGGGATCTGAACCCGCCAGATATAAAAAAGCCCCGCTAGTGATAGCGGGGCTTTTTCATATCCGGGATGTGCAACAACCCCTGTGGGAGCGAGCTTGCTCGCGATGGCGGAGTGTCAGCCAACATCACTATTGGATGTGCCGGCCTCATCGCGAGCAAGCTCGCTCCCACAGGGGATTGTTATTGGCGGACCAGCCGATTGTTCGGCAACTGCACGGTTTCAGTACTGCGATACGGGTTGATGTCCAACCCACCGCGCCGCACATACCGCGCATACACCGTCAATTTCTCCGGCTTCAACAACCGTTGCAGGTCGAGAAAAATCCGCTCCACGCACTGTTCATGAAAGTCCGAGTGCTGACGGAAGCTCACGATGTATTCCAGCAAACTCGCGTGATCCAGCGCCGCACCACGGTATTCCACCGCCACACTACCCCAGTCCGGCTGACTGGTGACCGGGCAGTTGGATTTGAGCAAATGACTGTGCACGCTCTCCTCCACGATGCGTGATTGATCGCAACGCAGCAGTTCCGGACGCGGATGTTCATAGTTGCTGACGCTGATATCCAGATCATCAATGCACACACCCGGCAACGCCACGACGCCTTCGGCCTCGACGTCCTTCAGGCTGCGAATCCGCACGCCAACAGGTTTACCGGCAGCGGCCGACAGGTCTTTGGCCAACGTCGCTTCAAGGCTCGCGGTGTCGGCAAACGGTGTCTGGTTCAGGGAGTTTAGATACAGCTTGAACGACTTCGATTCGATGATATTCGGCGAATCCGCCGGGATACTGAATTCGCCAATCGCCACCACTGGCTTGCCGGACGGCAACAGCCACGACAGCTCGAAGCAGTTCCAGAAGTCCACGCCCTTGTATGGCAGGGTTTCAGCCGTCAGGCCCAGCTCGGCCCATTTCGCGGTGCGCGGGATCGGGAACAGCAAGGACGGCGTGTAGGTGGCGATGTATTCGCTGGATTTGCCCAGCGGCGAGTGTTCGGCTGCGGGATGCATGGCGGAAACCTGACTGAAGAATCAGCGGATTCTACCAGCCTTTGCTCCCGCCTTTGAGTGCTTACTGACTGACAGTCAACTTGCCGACCATACCGGCCTGGTAATGACCGGGGATGTTGCAGGCAAATTCCAGATTGGTGGCCTTGGTGAAGGTCCAGGTCAGCTCGGCGGTTTTGCCCGGTTCAACAAGCACACTATTGGGATCGTCGTGCTTCATTCCATGCCCCATACCGGCCATTGCGCCGTGGTCCATTTCCTTCAGGCCTGTAGGCATCAGCATGCCGCTCTGCTGCATCTTCATCATTTCCTGCTGATGCTTGGCATGCATCGCCGCATCACCGAGGTTGAATTCGTGCAGCAACTGGCCTTTATTCACCAGTACAAAGCGAACCGTCTCACCGGCCTTGATATCAATCGCCTTGGGCGTGAACGACATGTCGCCCATGACGAATTCAACGCTGCGAGTCGCCTTGGCCGCCGGGGCCGGTTGACCGAAGTCGTAGGTATGCGCCGGGGCAGCCCACGCCGGCGAGCTCAGCGCCAGCAAACACGCGACGCGCACCAGTGATTTGCGCAAAAACATAGTCGTACTCCAACAAGATAGGGTTCAGCCTGTGGAAAACTCTAAACTGCGGCGACTGCCCGCAACCTGACATCCAGATTACAACTTTGTCAGGTTGACCTGTATTAACCCCGCCCACGGTATAAAGCGTTCGTTCCATTTGCCTCGAGTCGCCCATGAAACTGCTGATCGTCGAAGACCAACCGAAAACCGGCCACTACTTGCGCCAAGGCCTGACCGAAGCCGGTTTCAATACTGAACTGGTAGCGGACGGCAGCACCGGCCAACAATTGGCGCTGACCGGCGATTACGCGCTGTTGATCCTTGATGTGATGCTGCCCGGTCGAAATGGCTGGCAGATTCTGCAAGCGGTGCGCGGTGCCGGCCTCGACACGCCGGTACTGTTTCTGACCGCGCGAGACGCAGTGGAGGACAGGGTCCACGGCCTCGAACTGGGCGCCGACGATTACCTGGTCAAACCGTTCGCCTTCTCCGAACTGCTGGCCCGGGTCCGCAGCCTGTTGCGCCGTGGTAACGCCACACCTCAGGAAACCAGCCTGCAACTGGCGGACTTGCGTCTGGACCTGATCCGTCGCCGGGTAGAACGCAGCGGTCAGCGCATCGACCTGACGGCCAAGGAATTCGCCCTGCTGGAAATGCTCCTGCGCAGGCAAGGCGAAGTCCTGCCCAAGTCGTTGATCGCTTCCCAGGTCTGGGACATGAACTTCGACAGCGACACGAACGTCATCGAAGTGGCGATCCGTCGTTTGCGCCTCAAGATCGACGATGAATTCCCCAACAAGTTGATTCACACCGTGCGTGGCATGGGTTACGTCCTTGAAGAGCGCCCCGCCTGATGCGTCGACTTTCGTTAAGCAGTCGCTTGGCGCTGCTGTTTGCGGCGTGCACCGCCGTGGTGTCGCTGTTTGCCGGGGTGTTGTTCAGCCGGGCCAGTGAAGCGCATTTCGTTGAACTCGATCAACAGTTGCTGGACGGCAAGTTGATTGGTTTGCGTCGGGCACTTCATGACATTCAGTCGAGTGAAAGCGAAGTCAAACTGGCCGACGAATTGAGCCGACAGGCCGATCTGTCGCTGCGGATCACCGGCAGCGACGGCAAGCGCTGGTATGACAGCTCAACGCACCTGCCCCAGGCATTGCCTTCCCAAGCGGGTTTGTCCACGGTGAGCAGCGAAGGTACCGACTACCGCGTCCTCAACGCTCCGTTGTACCTCGACAAGCCTGACTCGCCGAAGTTGACCTTGCTGCTGGACATCACCCATCACCAGCACTTTCTGCAACGCATGCAGCACCTGATCTGGTTGACAGTCGGTTTGTCGGCACTGGCCACCGCCCTGCTCGGCGCCTGGGCCGCGCGCAGTGGGTTGCGGCCGTTACGGCGCATGAGCGCGGTCGCCAGCGGCGTTTCAGCGCAATCGCTCAATGCACGCTTGCCCGAAGAAAACATGCCGCCAGAACTCGCGGAAATGGCCCACAACTTCAATGCCATGTTCGGACGCCTTGACGACTCTTTTCAGCGGCTCTCGGCCTTCTCCGCCGACATCGCCCATGAATTGCGCACGCCGTTGTCGAACCTGTTGACCCACACCCAGGTCACCCTCACCCGCCCACGCCCCATTGAGGATTACCGAGAAGCACTGCACAGCAATCTCGAAGAACTGCAGTGGATGGCGCAACTGGTCAACGACATGTTGTACCTGGCCAAGGCTGACCACGGGTTGTTGATGCCCAAGCGCGAACCGCTGGAGCTGGCGGAAGAAGCGGATCTATTGCTGGAGTTTTTTGCGCCGTTGGCGGAGGACGCTCAGGTCAGGTTGAGTCGTGAAGGCAGTGCGCGCATGGAAGGCGATCGCAGCATGTTGCGGCGGGCGCTTTCCAATTTGCTGGACAACGCGTTGCGGTTTACGCCGGTCGAAGGTGAGGTTCGGGTGCGAATTGTTGATCAGCCTAAGTGCTTGAGCCTGACCGTCGAGAACAGCGGCGACGGAATTGACGGGGCATTGCTGCCGCGTTTATTTGATCGCTTCTACCGGGCTGATCCGGCGCGCCAGGAAGGCAGTAGTGAACATGCGGGATTGGGGTTGGCGATCACTCAGTCAATCATCCGCGCCCATGGCGGGCAGATTCGTTGCGAATCGGATAACGGGTGGACGCGGTTTGTGATCGAATTGCCGCGAACCTGATCGTTCCCACGCTCTGCGTGGGGACGATCATAAGTGGCTTACGAATACCGCAACGCGGTAGCCGGCTCGACTTTCGCCGCACGCCATGCAGGGTAAACGGTGGCGAGGAAGCTCAGAATGAACCCGGCGGAGCAGATCAACACCACGTCCGCCCCCTGCAGTTCGGACGGCAAGTTACTGACGAAGTACACGTCGGAACTGAAGATGTGCTGCCCGCTGACCCGCTCCATCCAGCCCACCAGCTCACTGACGTTCAGCGCCGCAATCACGCCGAGCACACCACCAATCAACGTACCGACAACCCCGATCACGGTGCCCTGCACCATGAAGATCGCCATGATCTGCCGCGGCGTGGCGCCGATGGTGCGCAGGATCGCGATGTCCGCGCCTTTGTCGTTCACCACCATGATCAGGGTTGCGATGATGTTGAACGCCGCCACGGCGACGATCATCAGCAACAGCAAACCGATCATGGTTTTTTCCATCTTCATCGCACTGAACAGACTGCCCTGTGTATGAGTCCAGTCATCAGCCTTGTAAGCGGTGCCCAGCCCGCCAGCAATATCGCTGGAAACCTGCGGCGCTGCGTACAAATCCTTTACCGCCAGGCGCACGCTCTGTACCTGATTCGGCGTCCAGTGCTGCATCTGCGCGGCATCGGCCACGTGGATCAGCGCCATGGAACCGTCCAGTTCGGCGCCGACCTTGAACACGCCGACCACGTTCAACCGCTGCATGCGCGGGGTGATGCCGCCCGGTGCAGTGCTGACTTCCGGCACGATCAGGGTGATCTTGTCGCCAACGTTCAAGCGGAAGCGTCGAGCCGTGATCTCGCCGATCACCACACCAAACTCTCCCGGCTTCAAGGCATCGAGACGACCCTGAACGATGTGCTGGGCAACGATCGACACCTTGCCTTCCAGCGCCGGATCGACACCGCTGACCTGGATCGGCTGCATTGTCCCCTTGTAGGACAGCATGCCTTCCATCTCGGTGAACGGCACGGCGGCCGTCACTTCAGGATTCTTCATGGCCGCCGCGGCGACGGGTTGCCAATCGTCGATCGGATTGACGCCGACGATAGTCGCGTGAGGCACCATGCCAAGGATGCGCGAGCTCATTTCACGCTGGAAACCGTTCATGACCGACAACACCACGATCATCGCCAGCACGCCCAGGGCGAGGCCGATCATCGAGGTCATCGAGATGAAGGAAACAAAGCGATTGCGGCGCTTGGCGCGGGTATAGCGCGCGCCGATAAAGATCGATAACGGTCTGAACATTCGCTGGGCACCGTATAAAAATAAAAGACCCGACGTACTGTTCAGTACGCCGGGTTTCGGCCAATCAGATGGGCGTCAGGTAACCTTCCTGCAAATGCAGGACGCGATCCATCTGGCGGGCCAGGTTCATGTCGTGAGTCACCACCAGGAACGCCGTGCGCATCGAGGTGCTGAGTTCCAGCATCAAATCCTGAATGCCCTGGGCGGTGTGGGAATCGAGGTTGCCGGTCGGCTCGTCGAGCATCACCAGGCCTGGTTTGTTCACCAGGGCGCGGGCGATGGCCACACGCTGACGTTCACCACCGGACAGTTCCGACGGTTTGTGTTCCAGACGATGGCCCAGCCCTACCCGCTCCAGCAATGCCGTCGCACGCTGACGCGCTTGCGGGATAGCCGTCTTGCCGATCAGCAGCGGCATGCAGACGTTTTCCAGCGCGCTGAACTCAGGCAGCAAGTGGTGGAACTGGTAAACGAAACCCAGCGACCGATTGCGCAGTAAACCGCGAGCTTTTTCGTTCAGCGCCGACAGCTCTTCACCGGCCAGCCAGACACTGCCCTTGGTCGGTGTATCGAGGCCGCCCAGCAGGTTGAGCAAGGTACTTTTGCCCGAGCCCGACGTACCGACAATCGCCACGCGCTCACCCGGATGCAGCTCCAGTTGCAGACCGGCCAGAACCTCTACCGATTCCGGGCCTTCCTCGTAGGATTTGCCCAGGTTGCGGCAGCTCAAGATTGCTTTATCACTCATGCCCAACTCACTCATAACGTAGCGCCTCCGCAGGCTGGGTGCGCGCGGCACGCCAGGCTGGATACAGGGTGGCGAGGAAACTCAGGACCAACGCGGCGGCGCAGACCATCAACACATCCTGGCTCTGCACTTGCGACGGCAGGTAATCGATGAAGTACACGTCGGCGTTGAGGAATTTGTGCCCGATCAGACCTTCGAGGGCCGAGATCGCAGCGCTGACATTCAGCGCGGCGAAGATCCCGACGACGGCGCCGATCAGCGTCCCGACCACACCAATGACGGTGCCTTGCACCATGAAGATCGCCATGATCGACCCCGGCGTGGCGCCAAGGGTGCGCAGAATCGCGATGTCGCCCTTCTTGTCGTTCACCACCATCACCAGCGTGGAAATGATATTGAACGCGGCAACAGCGACGATCAGCAGCAACAGCAAACCGATCATGGCTTTTTCCATGCGGATCGCCTGATACAGATTGCCGTGGGTGCGCGTCCAGTCGCGGGCATAGAAATGGTCTTCGCCAAGTTGCTGGGCGAGGGTCCACGCGACGCGTGGCGCCTGGAACAGGTCGTCGAACTTCAGGCGGATGCCCTGGACCTGATCCGGTTTCCAGCGATGCAGCTTGGCCAGATCCTGCAGATTGGTGATGCCCAGATAGCCGTCCAGCTCACCGGCGCCGACATGGAAGATGCCGACCACGGTAAAGCGTTTCATGCGCGGGAACATCCCGGCCGGGGTCACGGTGACTTCCGGCGCCACAAACGTCAGTTTGTCGCCGATCGCCGCCCCCAACTTGGCCGCGGCCTTGTCACCGATGACGATGCCGAAACTGCCCGGCGCCAGGTCGTCGAGTTTGCCCTGCTGCATGAAGTTATCAATGATCGAGACCTGCCGTTCCAGCGCAGGATCGATGGCATTGAGCAGGACTTTGGAAACCTTGCCGTTGTTGGTCAGCAACCCCTGCATCTGGGTAAACGGCGCAACGGCCATCACCTGCGGGTTCTGCTTGACCTTGGCGGCCAGGCTTTTCCAGTCGCTGATCGGTTCACCGGACTCGATGGTCGCGTGGGGCACCATGCCCAGCACGCGGGTGCGCATCTCATGATCGAAGCCATTCATGACCGAAAGCACCACGATCATCACGACCACGCCAAGGGCGAGTCCGATCATCGAGGTCAGGGAAATGAATGACACAAAATGATTGCGACGCTTTGCACGGGTATAACGCGTGCCAATAAATACGAAGAGAGGTCTGAACATGTCGGGGCTTGTTCGGAGGGAAAAGGAACGTCCTTGTGGCGGGGGTCGATAACCAGCTTTACACTCAGACCACCGCCGCTACCATGGGTTCGCCATGTCGACATTAGATGAAGAAGATCGCCGCGAATACTACCGTATCGAGGACACGATCGCACTGGAAATTCGGCCCCTGTCCGCTCCCGAAGCCGCAGGCCAGGAAGTGTTGCAGGATGCTTCCCCTCTGTTCAACTTGCTCAGCGAACTGCACCTTAGCGAATTCGAGTCGCAACATCTGTTGCGCCAGATCAGCGAGCGCGACCGGAATCTCGCCGCATTCCTGAAATCCCAGAATAAACGCATCGATTTGCTCAGCCAGGTGATTGCAATCACCGTGCTCGGGCAGATCGGCGAGCCGCAGCCGGTGATCATTTCCGAAGGCGGGATCGAGTTTCAGCATCCGACACCCATTGCCGAGGACGCACACCTGTCGGTCAAACTGGTGCTGATGCCGCAAGCCCTCGGCCTGTTGCTCCGAGCCAGGGTTACCCATTGCGATCGCAAAGGCGACGGCTACGACGTCGGCACCGAGTTCGAATACCCGACCGATGCCCAGCGCCAATTGCTGGCCCGCTACATTTTGCAGAAGCAGGCTCAGGAACGACGTCTGGCCCGCGAACAAAACGAATCAGGCATTTAATTTAAGGAAGAACCGTGACTCTCATCTACGGCCATCGCGGCGCCAAGGGCGAAGCACCGGAAAATACGCTGACCAGTTTTCAGCAATGCCTCAAGCACGGCGTGCGGCGTTGCGAACTGGACCTGCACCTGTCCATGGACGGTGAGTTGATGGTCATCCACGACCCGACGCTCAAGCGCACCACCGACCGTCGCGGCAAAGTCGTCGAGCACAGGGCGGCCGAGCTGGTGACCTACGATGCGCGCACTGGCGGACCGGGCTGGATTAAACCGTGCCCGATTCCAACACTGGAAGAACTGTTCGAGAAATGTGATTTCGAGCACTGGCAACTGGAAGTCAAAAGCGCTTCACGCACCCGCGCTGCGACTACCGTGCTGGCGATTCGCGAAATGGCTCAGCGTTTCGGCCTGCTCGACAAGGTCACGATCACCTCGAGTTCGCGGGAAGTATTGAAAGCCGCGCTGGACTTCGTGCCAGATGTGTCTCGCGGATTGGTGGCCGAATACGCCTGGCTCGATCCGTTGAAGGTCGCGCAAAGCTATGGCTGTGAGATTCTGGCGCTGAACTGGACCCTGTGTACGCCGGAACGCCTGCAGAAGGCGCAGCGTCAGGGGCTGCATGTGTCGGTATGGACAGTCAACGAGCCCGCGCTAATGCGCAGACTCGCCGACTTCGGCGTTGACAGCCTGATTACAGACTTTCCCGGTTTGGCCAGCGCCACGCTCGAGAATTGCTGAAATCGGTCTCCCCGGCCGGCTCAGGCCACCGGCCGGAGCCACTCAAAAAAGCCGGTTGAGGCCATCGTACGCCGCTACCCGATAGGCTTCGGCCATGGTCGGGTAATTGAACGTCGTGTTGACGAAGTACTTCAGCGTGTTCAGTTCGCCCGGCTGGTTCATGATCGCCTGACCAATGTGAACGATCTCCGACGCCTGATAACCGAAGCAGTGAACGCCCAGCACTTCCAGGGTTTCGCGGTGAAACAGAATCTTCAGCATGCCCTGAGGCTCGCCGGCGATCTGTGCACGCGCCATGCTCTTGAAGAACGCCTTGCCCACTTCGTACGGCACCTTGGCCTGAGTCAGCTCCTGCTCGTTCTTGCCGATCGAGCTGATCTCCGGAATGGTGTAGATGCCGGTTGGCACGTCGTTGACGAAACGCCAGCTATGGTTGTCAACGATGCTACCAGCGGCCGAACGACCCTGGTCGTGAGCAGCACTGGCCAGGCTCGGCCAACCAATCACGTCACCGGCGCCGTAGATGTTCGGCTTGCAGGTACGGTAGGCCTCGTCGACTTCGATCTGGCCACGGCTGTTGACCTTCACGCCGATGTTTTCCAGACCCAGCTGATCGGTGTTGCCGGTACGGCCGTTGCACCAGAGCAAGGCGTCGGCCTTGATCTTCTTGCCGGACTTGAGGTGCAGGATCACGCCGTTGTCCACGCCTTCGACGCGGTCGTAGTCTTCGTTGTGGCGAACCGTGATGTTGTTGTTACTGAAGTGATAGCTCAGGGCCTGGGAAATTTCCGAGTCGAGGAAGCTCAGCAACTGACCGCGGTTGTCCACCAGCTCAACCAATACACCCAGACCGCTGAAGATCGAAGCGTACTCACAACCGATCACGCCAGCGCCGTAAACGATGAGTTTGCGCGGGGTGTGGCCGAGACTGAGGATGGTGTCGCTATCGTAGATACGCGGGTGATGGAAATCGATGTCCGCCGGACGATAAGGGCGCGAGCCGGTGGCGATGATGATGTGCTTGGCCACCAGTTTTTCGACCACGCCGTTGGCGCAGACCACTTCGATGGTTTGCTCGTCAGCAAAGCTGCCGGTGCCGAAGAACACGTCGACGCGGTTACGGGCGTAGTAGCCGGTGCGCGATGCGACTTGTTTGGAGATGACTTTTTCAGCGCTTTTCAACACGTCCGGGAACGAGAACCAGCGTGGTTCACCAATGGCCCGGAACATCGGGTTGGTGTTGAACTGCATGATCTGCCGGACCGAGTGACGCAGTGCCTTGGACGGGATGGTGCCCAGGTGGGTGCAGTTGCCGCCGACCTGGCGACGGCTATCGACCATCGCCACCTTGCGCCCTGCTTTGGCGGCGTTCATTGCCGCGCCTTCTCCCGCCGGGCCGGAACCCAGCACCACCACGTCGTAGTTGTAGACAGCCATGCATACTCCTCAGAACAGGCCGCGGCGCCCTCGGCACCTGCGGCTAAATCACGCCGATCTGCGGCGTGAAGGAACAATTTGGGGCCAGTGCAGAACCCGGACACAGTCTATATAAGCGTCAACGCCGCGCACATTAACCCTTGGTCGCGTCGTAGGCTAGTTTTGCCTGCACTACAACGCCAGTCTTTGCTGCTTGAATCGCCGTGATCACTCGGTTTTTCCGCCACTCAGGCGTTCAAAAGCCTGCGTGGTTCGTGTGACGAATCCTGTATCGGCACGAATTACAAAGAATGCACCGATGTCATGCGCTTCGGCATAGTCCCAACCCCTTTCGGGACCCAGAATCAGCAACAGCGTCGATAAGCCATCGGCCATCAACGCTGAAGGATGAATCACCGTGACTGACGCCAGGGTGTGTGAGACCGGCGCCCCGGTGCGGGCATCGAAGGTGTGGGAATAACGCCGACCATCCTGCTCGAAATAGTTGCGGTAGTCGCCGGAAGTGGAAACGCCGTAGCCGTCGACGGCGATGATGCGCTCGGCCACTTGCTGGTCGTCGCGGGGTTCTTCCAGAGCGACGCGCCACGGTGAGCCGTCGAGTTTTTTGCCGGCAGCCTTGAGTTCGCCGGTGGCTTCGGCGAGGTAGTTGTGAATGCCCATTGCTTCGAGTTTTGCGGCAATTGTATCGACCGCGTAACCGGCGGCGATGCTGTTGAAGTCGACCTCGACCGCGGCGTCCTTGCACAGCTGATCGCCGTCGATACGAAGGTGCTGGTAACCGACTCGCTGCCGCTCTTCGGCCAGCGCCTGGGCCGCAGGAGTTTTTTCTTCGCGAGCCTGTGGGCCGAAGCCCCAGAGGTTAAGCAGCGGTTCCACCGTCAGGTCGAAGGAACCTTCGCTTTGTTCCGACAGACGCTCACCGACGCGCACCAGTTTGAGGATCGGCGCGGGCATTTTCTGACAGCGGTTGGCGGGTAGATCGTTGAAGCGTTCGATGTCGGAGTCGCTGCGGTAAGTCGACATTTGTTGATCGACTTCAGCAAGGATCTTTTCGACATGAACACGGACCTCGGCCGGGGCGGGAAGTCCGGAATGGCGCAGGTACTTGATCGAATACGTGCTGCCCATGGTCGGGCCGCCGAAGCTTTCCATGGAATCACTGTTTCCGCAGCCGGACAGAGCGCCCATCAGGACCACAAAACCGCACAGCCGCCATTTCAACAATCCTGCATCCCCTGGAGAGTCCCATGACACAACGCCAAGGCTCGCCATTATGCGGTAGAAGTGTGGGAGCGGACACCGCACAAACAAAAACGCCCCGACCAAAGTCGGGGCGTTCTCATGTGCAGCTAACGCTTAGCGCGGGAATGCAGGCGGGTTTACACCGGCCATGTCTTCCATCACGCGAACCACCTGGCAGCTGTACCCGAATTCGTTGTCGTACCAAACGTACAGAACAACGCGGTTGTCTTGGCTGATGGTTGCTTCAGCGTCCACCACGCCTGCGTGGCGCGAGCCAACGAAGTCGGTGGAAACCACTTCCTGCGAATTGACGTAATCGATTTGCTTATGCAGATCGGAGTGCAGCGCCATGTAGCGCAGGTACTCGTTCATCTCTTCACGGGTGGCGGCTTTCTCAAGGTTCAGGTTGAGAATGGCCATCGACACGTTTGGCGTCGGAACGCGGATCGCGTTGCCGGTCAGCTTGCCGGCCAGCTCAGGCAGCGCCTTGGCAGCAGCGGTGGCAGCACCGGTCTCGGTGATCACCATGTTCAACGCGGCGCTACGGCCACGGCGATCGCCTTTATGGAAGTTGTCGATCAGGTTCTGGTCGTTGGTGTACGAGTGAACCGTTTCGACGTGACCATTGATGATGCCGAACTTGTCGTTGACAGCTTTGAGCACCGGCACGATGGCGTTGGTGGTGCAGGAAGCCGCGGAAACGATTTTGTCATCAGCGGTGATTTCACCGTGGTTGATGCCGTGAACGATGTTCTTCAGCTTGCCTTTACCAGGTGCGGTCAGAACAACGCGGTCGATACCCGGGCAAGCCAAGTGCTGGCCCAGGCCGTCGGCGTCACGCCATACACCGGTGTTGTCCACCAGCAGCGCGTCTTTGATCCCGTACTGGGTGTAGTCCACTTCAGTCGGGTTTTTCGCGTAGATAACCTGGATCAGGTTGCCGTTGGCGGTGATGGTGTTGTTGGCTTCATCAATGGTGATGGTGCCATCGAACGGACCATGAACCGAGTCACGACGCAGCAGGCTGGCACGTTTGACCAGATCGTTCTCGGCGCCCTTGCGGACAACGATGGCGCGCAGACGCAGGCCGTCGCCACCACCGGTTTTCTCGATCAGGATGCGCGCCAGCAGACGGCCGATACGACCGAAGCCGTACAGAACAACGTCGGTGCCTTTGCGGGCGGAAACATTTTGCTGACCAACGACGTCAGCCAGTTCTTCACGGACGAACTGCTCGGCAGTGCGGCCATTACCTTCAGCCTTGAACTTGACTGCAAGCTTGCCCAGGTCTACCGAGGCGGCGCCGAGCTTGAGCTCGCTCATTGCCTTGAGCAGCGGGAATGTTTCGTGGACGGACAATTCGCTGTCATCGGACTGACGATGACGAGCAAAGCGGTGAGCTTTGAGAATCGCAATGACTGAACGATTGATCAGGCTGCGGCCATAGATCGAGCTCACCACGTTGTTATTGCGGTAGAGCTGACCGATAAGCGGAATCATCGCTTCTGCGAGTGCTTCACGGTCGATCCATTCACCAAGACACTGGTCGGGCTTCTGAGTCACGGGAACCTTCCACATGTAGGGGCAGAAAAAAGGGGCTACATTATGCCGCCGAGTGCCTCCCGTAGCAATGCGCGCCTGTCGCGCGGCCAGTAACAAAATCCTCTTCAAAAAAACAACACACCGCTAAAGCCCATTAAAACCGGGGCCTCCAGCGTCGTCAATTTTTTGGGGGCAGCGCTGCCTTATCCGTAACCATCCGTAACACCTGTTCGTTTTGCCACTACATAATCGGTAGTTTTCACTAAAAAACGGCCGGATTTTGTCTTTACCACTACATTTCGCCCAACCCGCGTAATAGACATATATGCAACTGACAGCCGGCACCTGAGACCGCTACAATTACCGACTTTGTCGCAACGCTTGGAGCTCAACCTTCCGTGCCCGTTCTGCGTCTACCGCTTCTCCCTGCCGCGGCAGGTAAACAGCACTGGGGCAACCTGCCCGGTGCCGCCCTGAGCCTGGCCATTGCCGAGGCCGCCAGCGCTGCCAAGCGCTTCACCCTGCTGCTGACCGCCGACAGCCAAAGTGCCGAACGGCTGGAACAGGAGCTGAGTTTCTTCGCCCCGGATTTGCCGGTGCTGCATTTCCCGGACTGGGAAACCCTGCCTTACGATCTGTTTTCGCCGCACCAGGACATTATTTCCCAACGAATCTCCGCGTTGTATCGGTTGCCGGAGCTGAGTCATGGCGTTTTGGTCGTGCCGATCACCACAGCCCTGCATCGCCTGGCGCCGACCAAATTCCTGCTGGGCAGCAGCCTGGTGCTGGACGTCGGCCAGAAGCTCGACGTCGAGCAAATGCGCACCCGGCTTGAGGCCAGCGGCTATCGCTACGTTGATACCGTCTACGAGCATGGCGAATTTACCGTGCGCGGCTCGTTGATCGACCTGTTCCCGATGGGCAGCAAACTGCCTTTCCGAATTGACCTGTTCGACGACGAAATCGAGACTCTTCGTACATTCGATCCGGAAAACCAGCGCTCCATCGACAAGGTTGAAACGGTTCGCCTCCTGCCAGCGAGAGAGTTCCCGCTGCAAAAGGATGCGGTCACCCGCTTCAAGGCGCGCTTCCGTGAGCGTTTCGATGTCGACTTCCGTCGCTGTCCGATCTTCCAGGACTTGAGCAGCGGGATTACACCGGCTGGTATCGAGTACTACCTGCCGCTGTTCTTCGATGAAACCTCCACGCTGTTCGATTACCTGCCGCAGGACACGCAAGTGTTTTCCTTGCCGGGCATCGAGCAAGCGGCGGAAAACTTCTGGAACGACGTGCGCAATCGTTATGAAGAGCGCCGCGTCGATCCGGCCCGTCCTTTGTTGCCGCCGGCTGAACTGTTCCTGCCAGTGGAAGATTGCTTCGCTCGATTGAAGAACTGGCCGCGCGTGGTCGCCAGTCAACAGGACGTGGAAACCGGCGTCGGTCGCGAACGCTTCCCCGCTCGTGAGCTGCCGAACCTGGCCATCGAAGCCAAGGCGACTCAACCGCTGGCGGCGCTGGCGGGTTTCCTCGACGAGTTCCCCGGTCGCGTGCTGTTTACCGCCGAATCCGCAGGCCGTCGCGAAGTGTTGCTGGAATTGCTGGAACGCCTGAAGCTGCGACCGAAAACCGTCGACAGCTGGCCGGACTTCGTTGCGAGCAAGGAGCGCCTGGCGATCACCATCGCCCCGCTCGACGAAGGGCTGGTGCTCGACGACCCGGCCTTGGCCCTCGTCGCCGAAAGCCCATTGTTCGGCCAGCGAGTGATGCAGCGCCGTCGCCGCGAGAAACGCGCCGATGCCAACAACGATGCCGTGATCAAAAACCTTACCGAGCTGCGCGAAGGCGCGCCGGTGGTACACATCGATCACGGTGTCGGTCGCTATCTCGGGCTGACGATCCTGGAAATCGATAGTCAGGCCGCCGAATTCCTGACCCTCGAATACGCCGAAAACGCCAAGCTTTACGTGCCGGTGGCCAACCTGCATCTGATCGCCCGTTACACCGGCAGTGACGATGCCCTGGCCCCGCTGCACCGTCTCGGCTCCGAGACCTGGCAGAAAGCCAAACGCAAAGCCGCCGAACAGGTGCGCGACGTGGCGGCCGAGTTGCTCGACATCTATGCCCGTCGCGCCGCTCGCGAAGGTTATGCGTTCGCCGACCCGAAAGCCGATTACGCGACCTTCAGCGCCGGCTTCCCGTTCGAAGAAACACCGGACCAGCAAACCACCATCGAAGCCGTGCGCACCGACATGCTCGCGCCGAAACCGATGGACCGCCTGGTCTGCGGCGACGTCGGTTTCGGCAAGACCGAAGTGGCGATGCGCGCCGCGTTCATCGCGGTACACGGCGGTCGTCAGGTGGCGATTCTGGTGCCGACCACCCTGCTCGCGCAGCAGCACTACAACAGCTTCCGCGATCGCTTCGCCGACTGGCCGGTGAGCGTTGAAGTGATGAGCCGATTCAAGTCGACCAAAGAAATAAATGCTGCGGTCGCGGATCTGGCCGAAGGCAAGATCGACATCGTCATCGGCACCCACAAACTGCTATCCGACGATGTGAAAATCAAAAACCTGGGGCTGGTGATCATCGACGAAGAGCACCGTTTCGGTGTCCGTCAGAAGGAACAGCTCAAGGCGCTGCGCAGTGAAGTCGACATCCTCACCCTGACCGCCACGCCGATTCCGCGCACGCTGAACATGGCGGTGTCGGGCATGCGCGACCTGTCGATCATCGCCACGCCGCCGGCCCGTCGCCTGTCGGTACGGACTTTCGTCATGGAGCAGAACAAGAGCACGGTCAAAGAGGCCTTGCTCCGTGAGCTGTTGCGTGGCGGTCAGGTCTACTACCTGCACAACGATGTGAAGACCATCGAGAAATGCGCCGCCGACCTCGCCGAACTGGTGCCGGAAGCACGGATCGGCATCGGCCACGGGCAGATGCGCGAACGCGATCTCGAACAAGTGATGAGCGACTTCTACCACAAGCGCTTCAACGTGCTGATCGCCTCGACCATCATCGAGACCGGCATTGACGTGCCGAGCGCCAACACCATCATCATCGAGCGTGCCGACAAGTTCGGCTTGGCGCAGCTGCACCAGTTGCGCGGCCGGGTCGGTCGCAGTCACCACCAGGCTTACGCTTATTTGCTGACGCCGCCGCGTCAGCAAATCACGCCTGACGCCGAAAAACGTCTGGAAGCGATCGCCAATACACAGGACCTCGGCGCGGGCTTCGTGCTCGCCACCAACGACCTGGAAATCCGTGGCGCCGGCGAATTGCTCGGCGACGGGCAGAGCGGGCAGATCCAGGCCGTCGGTTTCACGCTGTACATGGAAATGCTCGAGCGCGCGGTGAAGTCGATCCGCAAGGGCGAACAACCGAACCTCGATCAGCCGCTCGGCGGTGGCCCGGAAGTCAATCTGCGAGTACCGGCGTTGATTCCCGAGGACTATCTGCCGGACGTACATGCCCGACTGATTCTCTACAAACGCATCGCCTCGGCCACCGACGAGGAAGGCCTCAAGGACTTGCAGGTGGAGATGATCGATCGTTTCGGCCTGTTGCCGGAGCCGACCAAGAACCTGATGCGCATTACCGCGCTGAAATTGCAGGCCGAGCTACTGGGCATCAAGAAAGTCGACGGTGGCCCGCAAGGTGGCCGAATCGAGTTCGCGACGCAAACCCCGGTCGACCCGCTGACGCTGATCAAGCTGATCCAGAGCCAGCCCAAACGCTACAAATTTGAAGGCGCCACGATGTTTAAATTCCAGGTGCCGATGGAGCGCCCGGAAGAGCGCTTTAATACTATAGAGGCGCTGTTTGAGCACCTCATTCCGAAAACTGCTTGAAGGACGCCGCATGCGCCTGTTTCGCTTACTGATTCTGTTGATGACCCTGGTTGCGCCAACGACGTTTGCCGATGATCTGTACCAGATAGAAATGATTCTGGTCCGCCAAAACGCCGTGCCCGCTATCGTCAGCCGCGCCGCGCCGGAAGACTGGGCTGCTGGAGCTCAGCCCATCAGCCCCGACAGCCTGCGCACACCGAGCCTCAATGCTGAAGTGGAAAAACTCACCGCCAGCAATGAATACACAGTGTTGCTGCACAAGGCCTGGCAACAGAACCTTGGCGAAGAAGCCAGCAAAGTTGCAATCAGCGAGGGCAAAGAACAGTTCGGCCAGTTCCCGATCGAGGGCACGTTGAGCCTGAAACTGGGACGTTTCACTGATGTGGACGCGGATTTCTGGGTTAACCAGATCGACGCCAACGGCATGGTCACCGCCAGCGAACGTATGAAGCAGGAAAGCCACACCAAGAACGGCCAGCTGAACTTCCTCGACAACGGCCATCTCGGCCTGCTGATCAAGATCACCTCGCTGACTGCCCCTGCGCCTCGGCCAGTCCCCGATGAAATTCCGGACTGATTGAGTCCTTATGTCAGCGACCCTGAGCAAACCCCTGGCACCTTCCTGGGTCAGCCGATTCAAGGAACAGAGCCTGGAGCGTGGCCGTCGCTACGCTTTGGAGAACCGCGTCAGGATCGTCGAGGCCGGCGACGCCACGATCATTGCCGCCTGCGAGGGCTCTGGCGGCAACGTTTACCGTCAGACCATTCGCCTGCGCGAGTCAGCCAAAGCCACGTTGCTGATGATCGATGCCACCTGCACCTGCCCGGTCCACAGCAACTGCAAACACTGCGCAGCGGTGTTACTGAAAGTGCAGGAAACCTTGGCCTACCCAGCCGCCGCGCAAGACGCCGAGCTACTCGAGAAACTTCAAGCCGTATTGGAAAACCGTAGCCCAAAAGCGCCGCCGCAAGTGCTGGTGGATAACGTGCAACCGGTGCCGCGCTTGTGGCTGGCGAGCATCGAGTTCAGCGCCTTCGAACCGCGCAATGGCAAGATGCAGCGTTATATTCAGCATCGTGCGGCGTTGTCTTTCAGCTATCTGGATGAATACGTTTCCGGGCAGAAGAACGCCGACATCCTGATTCGTCAGGAGACGCAAACGTTACGGATAAAACGCCACCCGGAAATCGAACAGGCCTACAGGGAGCAGCTACGAATCCTCGGTTTCAAGGTCGCCACCCGGCAAAGCAAAGCCTTGCCGGAAAGTGCCGGCGAGCTTTTCGAGATGGTCAACGATAGCGCCTGGCTGACCTTCACCCTCAATGAACTGCCGAAGCTGCGTACCCAGGGTTGGGAGTTGCAGATCGACGAAGACTTCGGTTTCGACCTGACTGCCGTGGACGATTGGTACGCCACCGTAGAACAGGCACCGGAGCGTGACTGGTTCGATCTGGAACTGGGAATCATCGTCAACGGCGAACGGCTGAGTCTGCTGCCGATCCTGCTGAACCTGATGCGCTCTCACACCGAGATCCTCAACCCGGAACGCCTTGCACGACGTCGCGACGACGAGTTAATCCTGGTGAACATTCCCAATCGCCCGAACTCCGAGTACGGCCCGTTGCAAGTCGCCCTGCCCTTCGGCCGATTGAAACCGGTGCTGGCGACCCTCGGCGAGTTCTACCTGCAAGGGCCCGGTGAAACGACGCTGCGCCTGAGCAAAGCCGATGCCACGCGGCTGAATCCGCTGGAAGACCTGCCGTTGCTCTGGGAGGGTGGCGAGCAAATTCGCACCTTTGCCCAGCGGCTGCGGGACATCAAGGACTTCACCGCGACCGCACCGGAAGGTCTGAACGCGACCTTGCGCCCCTATCAGCTGGAAGGCTTGAGCTGGATGCAGTCGTTGCGACAACTGGAAGTCGGCGGGATTCTCGCGGACGACATGGGTCTGGGCAAAACCCTACAGACCCTGGCGCACATTCTCAGTGAGAAGAACGCCGGACGCCTCGATCGGCCATGCATGGTAGTGATGCCCACCAGCCTGATCCCCAACTGGCTGGATGAAGCGGCGCACTTCACACCGCAACTCAAAGTGCTGGCGCTGTACGGTGCCAGTCGCAAAAAGCATTTCGACACGCTGGCCGATTACGACCTGATCCTGACCACCTATGCGCTGCTGCCCAAGGACGTCGAACGTCTCGCCGCGCAGCCTTTGCACGTGTTGGTTCTGGACGAGGCGCAATACATCAAGAACCCCAACAGCAAGGCCGCCCATGCTGCCCGGGAATTGAATGCCCGTCAGCGTCTGTGCCTGAGCGGCACGCCGCTGGAAAACCACCTGGGTGAACTGTGGTCGCTGTTTCACTTCCTGCTGCCCGGCTGGCTGGGTGATGTGAAAAGCTTCAACCGCGATTACCGCGTACCTATTGAAAAACGCGCCAGCGAAGTACGACTTCAGCACCTCAACGGTCGGATAAAGCCGTTCCTGCTGCGTCGCACCAAGGAACAAGTGGCGACCGAGTTGCCGCCGAAAACCGAAATCATCCACTGGGTCGAGCTCAACGAAGCCCAGCGCGACGTGTACGAAACCATGCGCCTGGCGATGGACAAGAAAGTCCGCGACGAGATCACCCGCAAGGGCGTGGCGCGCAGCCAGATCATCATTCTTGAGGCGCTGCTGAAACTGCGTCAGGTGTGCTGCGATTTGCGTCTGGTCAACGATGCCACCCTACCCACTCGCGGCAGCACGTCGGGCAAGCTCGACAGCCTGATGGAAATGCTTGAGGAATTGTTCGATGAAGGTCGGCGGATTCTGTTGTTCTCGCAGTTCACCTCAATGCTGTCGTTGATTGAAGATGAGCTGAAAAAGCGCGGAGTCGACTATGCGCTGCTGACCGGGCAGACCCGCGACCGGCGCGCCCCGGTCAAAGACTTCCAAAGCGGCAAGCGTCAGATCTTTCTGATCAGCCTGAAGGCAGGTGGCGTTGGCCTGAACCTGACCGAAGCCGACACGGTGATTCATTACGATCCGTGGTGGAATCCGGCGACGGAAAATCAGGCCACTGACCGGGCGTATCGCATTGGTCAGGAGAAGCCGGTGTTCGTCTACAAGATGATTGCTCGGGGCACGGTAGAAGAGAAGATTCAGCATCTGCAGAAGGAAAAATCCGACTTGGCGGCAGGCGTGCTGGATGGGCGCAAGACCGGGGACTGGAAGTTGCAGAGTGATGATATTGAAGCGTTGTTTGCGCCGCTGCCGGACAAGTTGGAAAAATAGCGGCGATTATTAAATCGTCATCGCGAGCAAGCTCGCTCCCACAGGGTTATCGCTGTACCTGTGGGAGCGAGCTTGCTCGCGATGGCGTCAACTCGGACTCACTGCAGTCACGCTTTATCAGGATTTTGGATCAGGCAACGGCGCAAACAGTGCTTCAATGTCACTCTGCTCAAGCTTCCACCCTCCGGTCGTCCCACCTTCAAGCACAGCCCCGGCCAACGCCGCCTTCTCCTGTTGCAGCGCCTGTATTTTCTCCTCCACCGTGCCCCGGGCAATCATCTTGTAAACGAACACCGGTTTGTCCTGACCGATCCTGTAAGCACGATCGGTGGCCTGATTTTCAACAGCAGGATTCCACCACGGATCGAAGTGAATCACCGTGTCGGCCGCTGTCAGATTAAGCCCCGTGCCACCCGCCTTCAGACTGATCAGGAACAACGGCACCTTGCCGCTCTGGAAGTCTTTGACTGGCGTGCGCCGATCAGTCGTTTCGCCAGTCAATAACGCATAGCCAACACCACGATGCAGCAATTCTTCCTCAATCAATGCAAGCATCGAAGTGAACTGCGAAAACAGCAAAATCTTGCGTCCTTCACTGAGTAACTCCTCCAGCATCTCCATCAAACCAATCAACTTGCCGCTGCCCGCTCGAAGTGCTTTCGCCGTCAGAGACATTTTGACCAGCCGCAGATCGCAGCACACCTGACGCAACTTCAGCAAGGCGTCGAGGATGATGATCTGGCTACGCGCAACGCCGCTGCGGGCAATTTCGTCACGCACCTTCTTGTCCATCGCCACGCGCACGGTTTCATAAACATCCCGCTGCCCATCGCTGAGTTCGATCCAATGCACGATCTCGGTTTTTGGCGGCAACTCGGTGGCGACCTGTTCTTTCTTGCGGCGTAGCAGAAAGGGCTTTATGCGGGCTGTCAGGTGCTGCATCCGTTCGCTATTGCCGTGTTTCTCGATCGGGGGGCGGTAGTCGCGATTGAAGGTTTTACTGTCGCCTAGCCAGCCGGGCAACAGGAAGTGAAACAGTGACCATAGCTCGCCGAGGTGATTTTCCAACGGCGTACCGGACAGGCACAAACGCTGCCGGGCCTCCAGATCACGGGCAGCCTGAGCGGCTTTGCTGAGCGGATTTTTGATGTTCTGCGCTTCATCGAGAATCAGCACGCTCCAGACCTGTGGCTGCAAAACCTCAAGATCACGCGGCAATAACGCATACGTGGTCAGCACCAGATCGTATTCGGCAAGGTTGATGAAGTCCTTTTGCCGAGTGGCGCCATGCAGCGCCAAGACTTTCAGCTGCGGGGTGAAGCGTGCCGCTTCGTCGAGCCAGTTGGGAATGAGGCTGGTCGGCATCACCGCGAGTGCCGGAAGATCGAGTCGACCTGCCTGCTTTTCCACTAGTAAATGAGCCAGGGTTTGCAGGGTCTTGCCCAGGCCCATGTCGTCGCCAAGGATACCGCCAACCTCAAGCTCACGAAGGGTCTGCATCCAGTTCAGACCTTCATGCTGATAAGGCCGCAATGTGGCGTTGAGGCCTTCCGGAACAGCAACGTTCTGATGAGTCGATTCACGCAAGCGTTTCGCGAAACTGCGCAAGCGCTCGCCGCCCTGCCAGACCAGCGGCAACCCCTCCAACTCACTCAATCGCGCTGCATCCGGGGCGCTCAAGCGTAACGAGGCACTGCTGCTCACACCCAAATACAACTCGCCGAGCGTTGCCATTAATGGCTTGATCCTCCCCAGGGACAGCGCGACTTTTATGCCTGGCTTGGCACCCAACTGCCCACTATTGAGATCGATCAGCACGTGATCGTCATCATCACGCAAGGCCAGCTCTGCCGGCCTCAACAGTTGCGGTTGTCTGCGCAACAATTGCAACAGGATGGGCAGCAAACTGTGGCGCTCGCCATTGACCACGATACCCAACTGCAGATCGAACCACTCGCGTCCCGGAGATTCCTCGACATCGGCATACCATTCATCTATAGGCTGCAAATTGAAATGAAAGCCCTCGTTGATACGGATCTGCCAGTTTGCCTCTCTGAGCGCCGGGACCCCGGATTGCACAAAAGCCAGCCAAGCCGAGTCGTCCGGCAAATCGAACATTTCGCCTGCACTATCGGGTAACGCATCACTTTTACGGGTGGCCTTTTTGAAGCCATATTTTTGCAAGGCTTGGCGCAAGGCTTTTTCAGCCACGGGTTTGCGTTGAATGCGCTGGGTTTCGGTGCCGGACAGTATCAGTACTTCTGAGGATTTTTTGTCCGCCGCCATGTGGCCGTTGTAGGTGAACGCCAATGCCGCGCGATGCTCGGGTTCGTACTTCCAGTTCCTGTAACGGTTGGTGCTTGCAAGCGTCAGGAAGGCTTGGGGTTCGACGTCGTCGACGATCCGCTCGGTCAATGCATGCGGTGGAGGCACGACTCGAGTCACAGCACTCATCCGATGGCTGAACTGCATGGCCTGACGTGCGGGAATGTCAGGGGCCAATGACAGATGGCAGGCCAGCTTTTCGTCTAGCTCGCTTAGCAGCGGCCCAACCTCCATCCGTTCGCGATCCAGGTAGTACAAAGGTTCCAGCGCCAGAATCGTTTCTTCAGGCGCTTCCTCACTACGCCACTGAGGACGGAAGCTGCCGCTGGCTTGCTCGGTCCAGGCAAACTGCGCAGACCTGCTCTTTCCAGCTACCAGCGGCTGCAATTGTTCGAAGTCGAGATACAGGCGTGAGGTTTTCAATGCCAATTGAAGAACTTCGGCACCACTGCTGCCTTGCAGGGGATAGCCGCTGTAAAACGAATGATGGGAGTGGACGGCGACCAGCAATCTTGCGATTCGCAGATCAAGCTCCGACAGATAGCCAGGCTCTCGCATCAGTGCGTCTGACGGCGAGAACACAGACTTGATGTCCTGCAAGCGGCCATCCTTGAGCTGACGAGCCTTGCAAATTTCCAGCAACCACTTGCCTGTAGTGGACGTTGCTTTGAGTTTGTATACCCAGCACGTGCCGGTGCTCTGCGCAGTCCCATCGCGATCCAGAGCGTCGCGAGGAATATCATTGAGCCAGCGCTCCAAGTCACGATTCAGTTGGACCGAGGCAGTACTTTTGAACGAGTCCACGGGGAGCTCTTGCAGGTTAAAAAGCACGGTTGCGCAGTGTTTGCAATTGATCACCACTGGACACGAACAAGAGCAAACCAGCTCAAAATCACCATTAGGGTCTTCAATGAGTTCAATGGCTTGTTCGTAGATATTCCCTTGGGAACCTTTGCAAATTGCGAGAACGAGAGCGTCCTCGATTTCGCGGATTTGTACCCGGCTTTCTACAGCGTATCTGCGAGCCTTATCCAGAGCACGATGACTGAACTCCTCCGCCCACGGCAGCTCATGAAGTTGCTCAATAATTGCCAGCATAAAATCAACGCTTCTGAAAGTGACTGTAGTTTGCAGGCATCAAGACTCAGCCTTTGAGTACCCGGGCCAACGTCGACTTCACCTTGCCCATTCCGTCATGCAGCGCTTGCTCGATCTCGGCCATGCTGATCACTGCCGTCGACTTGCCCGCTGCCGGGTTTACTACCAGCGCCAGACAGGCGTAATCCAGTTCCAGCTCGCGAGCCAATGCCGCCTCCGGCATCCCGGTCATGCCGACGATGTCGCATCCGTCGCGCTCCAGCCTGGCGATTTCAGCGACAGTTTCCAGCCGTGGCCCTTGAGTGCAGGCGTACACGCCATGACTGCTGTAGCCGACACCTTCGGCCGCCAGCGCCGCGATCAACTGCTGACGCAGTGGCTCGCTGTAGGGATAGCTGAAGTCGATGTGTGTGACCTGCTGCAGATCATCGGCGAAATAGGTGTGTTCGCGACCGCTGGTGTAGTCAATCAGTTGATGCGGCACGCAGAAATGTCCGGTACCCATCGCGGAATGAATCCCACCCACGGCGTTGACCGCGAAAATCGCTTCGGCACCAGCCTGTTTCAGCGCCCAGAGGTTGGCGCGGTAGTTCACCTGATGCGGCGGGAAACGGTGAGGTTGACCGTGGCGCGCGAGGAACAGCACTTCCTTGCCGGCGTACTCGCCAATCTGCACTTCAGCCGAAGGCGCACCGTACGGCGTGTCCACCGCCAGTGACTGACGAATGCTCAGGCCTTCGAGTTGAGTCAGGCCGGTGCCACCGATAAACGCGTAAACCGTCATAACGAAAAGTCCTCAATCTATCAGTTGAGCTTCTTTGAGCGCCCCGACCGCTGCGAGCCAGCGCGGGTTCTGACGGTATTCAATGTTGGCGTACGACTGGCCGCGCATCCGCGCGATGCGCTCGGACGGCTTGACCTTCAGACGCTGGGCGGCGCTCAGGGCCAATTCAGCGGCCGCGCGATCGTTGCACACCAGGCCCATGTCACAACCGGCCGTCAGCGCCGCTTCGATACGGCTGGCAGCATCGCCGACCACGTGGGCGCCGGCCATGGACAGGTCATCGCTGAAGATCACGCCGTCGAATTGCAGCTCGCCACGCAGGATGTCCTGCAACCAGCGGCGGGAGAAGCCGGCGGGTTGGGAATCGACTTGCGGATTGATAACGTGGGCCGGCATGACCGCAGCCAATTGCTTGCTCAGTCGGGCGAACGGCACCAGGTCATTGGCGCGGATTTCGTCGAGACGGCGCTCATCAACAGGGATCGCAACGTGGGAATCGGCCTCGGCCCAGCCGTGACCGGGAAAGTGCTTGCCGGTGGCGGCCATGCCGGCGCTGTTCATGCCGCGAATGAAGGCACCCGCCAGCAACGCTGCACGCTCGGGATCACCTTCAAATGAACGGGTGCCGACTACAGCGCTGCGCTGGAAGTCGAGGTCCAGCACCGGAGCGAAACTCAGATCGAGGCCGACGGCCAGCACTTCAGTCGCCATGATCCAGCCGCACTGTTCGGCGAGGTATTCGGCATTCGGGTTGTCAGCGATGGCGCGCATGGCTGGCAGTCGTACGAAGCCCTGACGCAAACGCTGAACCCGGCCGCCCTCCTGGTCGACTGCCAACAGCAGATCGGGGCGAATGGCGCGGATTGAGGCGCTCAACTCGCGCACCTGGCGCGGGTGTTCGATATTGCGGGCGAAAATAATCAGGCCACCCACTTCGGGTTGGCGCAACAGGTGGCGATCTTCAGCCGTCAGCCAGGTACCGGCGACGTCCACCATCAACGAGCCTTGCAGGCCAGCAGTCATAGAGATTCCTTGATAACGATAAACCCAGCTCGCACGCAATCGCCGCCATGGGCAATGCCCGGCAGGTCGGCGATACAAATGGGGAGCGGGTTCAGAACGAGAGTCGGCATGGGCGGCTAGCTTAGCGGATGTCAGCTGCCGCGCCCACCCGTGCGCGGTTAAACCTTGGCGGCAACCGGGGTCGATTTGCTGCGCGGACGCAACTGCGCAGTGGCCATGGCCGCGTCGGTCACGCCGGTTTCGGCGCGCATGCCCGCCGCCAGGAACGGCACCATCAGACGCATTACTTGCTCAATGGAGGTATTGACGCCGAAGTCGGTCTCGGCAATTGCGCGCAGGGCCTTGATACCGGACATGCTGAACGCGGCGGCGCCGAGCATGAAGTGCACACGCCAGAACAGCTCAATTGGCGGAATACGCGGTGCAGCTTCGTTGACCAACATCATGTAGCGGCGGAACACCTTGCCGTACATGTCCTCCAGATAACGCCGCAAGTGCCCTTGGCTCTGACTGAAAGCCAGACCCAGCAAACGCATGAAAATCGACAGATCGTTGCCACTGCGTGGTTGCACCACCAGGGCTTGCTCGACGAGGATTTCCAGCAGATCTTCAAGTGTCGGCTTGTTCTCCGGCTTGGTCTGACGCCGCTCCAGCTCTTTATCAAGGCTTAAGCAGAACGGCCCGAGAAAGCGCGAGAAAACGGCCTGGATCAGCGCCTTCTTCGAACCAAAGTGATAGTTAACCGCCGCCAGATTGACACCGGCCTTGCTGGTGATCAGACGCAATGAGGTTTCAGCAAAACCTTTTTCCGCGAACAATTGCTCGGCAGCATCAAGAATGCGTTCAACGGTTTCCGACTGGGCCATGGCTACTCCGCCTGACAAACACTTGTTTGAAACATACGTTTCAGCCTGTGTCTTGTCAAGCCTGGCCGTTCGTTTCGGGAATGGTCGGTCACCTATTTAACCATACAACCCTCAAGCTTGAATCAGCAGGCTCATGGACCGTCTGGCGGTCGGCAAAAAAAGGGGCATTGCCAAGACCGTTCCACTGTATATAATCCCAGTCACTGTATAAAAAGACAGAGCGATCAATATGCTAAAGCTGACGCCACGCCAAGCAGAGATTCTGGCCTTCATCAAACGCTGCCTCGAAGACAACGGCTACCCGCCCACCCGCGCGGAAATCGCTCAGGAACTGGGTTTCAAGTCGCCCAATGCGGCGGAAGAACACCTCAAGGCGCTGGCCCGCAAGGGTGCGATCGAGATGACGCCCGGTGCTTCCCGTGGTATTCGCATCCCCGGCTTCGAAGCCAAGGCCGACGATTCCACCCTGCCGATCATTGGCCGAGTGGCTGCCGGTGCTCCGATCCTCGCCCAGCAGCACATAGAAGAGTCTTGCAACATCAACCCGTCGTTCTTCCATCCTCGCGCCGACTATCTACTTCGGGTTCATGGCATGAGCATGAAGGATGTGGGCATTTTCGACGGTGACCTGCTGGCAGTGCACACCACCCGCGAAGCACGCAACGGCCAGATCGTAGTAGCGCGGATCGGCGACGAAGTGACCGTCAAGCGTTTCAAGCGCGATGGTAGCAAGGTCTGGTTGATTGCCGAAAACCCTGAATTCGCCCCTATCGAAGTGAACCTGAAAGATCAGGAACTGGTGATCGAAGGCTTGAGTGTCGGCGTCATTCGCCGCTAAAGGAGGCTTTATGCAGTTCCCACACACATCACAGCAAGCCCAACTGCCGTTGTTCGAGGCTTTCATGGTGCAGCCATTGGCGCCGATCCTGAAAGACGTGGTCGAGTCACCCTGGAGCGCCGAGCCCGAAGTCTTCAGTGAGCTGTCGCTGCGTGGTGCAGCCGGGAACTGCCTGAACCTTCTTGCGCCGATTCTCAGGGAGCTGAGTCAGGACCAGGACGCGCGCTGGCTGACGTTGATCGCTCCGCCCGCCAGCCTGACCCAGACCTGGTTGCGGGACGCCGGCCTTAACCGTGAACGCATCCTCCTGCTGCAACCGCGCGGCACTCAGAGCGCTCAGCAGTTGACCTGCGAGGCCTTACGCCTGGGCCGCAGCCACACGGTGGTCAGCTGGCTCAACCCATTGAGCACAACTTCACGGCAACAGTTGATCAGCGCCGCCCGGATCGGGGACGCACAAAGCCTGAATATTCGATTGGGTTAATTGACAAACAATGTGCGCGTTGAACAGCGCGGGGCTTCTCCAAGGATAGAGAAGCCAACCTGTAGCGATATCAGCAAAAAACCGACGGGCGGGATCAATGAAGAACCCGAGACCCTTCGTCCGTATTGAAATCGCCTTCAACCAAGCGTCCGGCCATCTGAACGCCGACGCTCAACATCGCCTTGGCGACTTCCACGTGCTGGCCCTGCAGGAACGCCTTGGCATCCTCGGAGAAATCCAAAGTAACCAGAGAACCCTCGTCCTCAGCCCTGCGCAGCTCGATACGGCCGTCTGGTAACTCGACAATTTCTAGAAAGGACGTTGGCATAAAGGTCTGTTCTCCACGAAAGGCGGGGATTATATAGGCATCGGCCAGGCTTCGCTCGGGATCTTGACCAGATGTCATTGCGAAGAAATATCTGCTAGCACTCATCCCTGAGTGGACAACCCATCGGGTCATCCTTCCCTCAGCACTCGTTCAGGCCTTCGCGAAACCGAATCGCCAGCCCCTTGAGGTTCTGACGCCAGCTCTCCAGCTCTTCCCGGCTCAGCTCTTGTGGAGCCTCTTCTTCATCCAGGTTAACGGCCAGGATCAGCGGCTGCGTCACGTCACCCTTAGGCTTGTGCGGCGCCCGTGGCGGCTGGAACAGTGCAGCATGGGCTGCCAGCAGTTTGGCCAGCCAGGTTTCCGAATTATTGGCCAACTCGACCATCTCGGCCATTTCCGGAATCGCGATGGCTTCAAGCACTTCGCGAGTCAGCAGCAACTCGGCCCGAGGCGCATTGGCTTGAGGCAAGCGATAGAAACCCGCGATTTCATGGCACAACCCCAGCAACGCACCGTACAGGTGAAACAACGCCGATTCGCGTCCGGCCTGGATCAGCGCCAGAGAGTTCATCGCCCGCCCCTCTTCAGCTCTGGCGAGCGCTTCCAGCGACAGGCCGGCGAAGTAAATCTTCTGGTTGGTACGGGTATAGAGTTCGTGGGCCATGACGGCAGCCTCCACAACGAAATAATTGTTTCACGCAGGTCAGACAGTGTCGGGGATCACCCGAGCTCACCGCAAGCACAAAACAAAAAGGCCGCATGAAAACCAGAAGGTTGTCATGCGGCCTTTTCAGTACAGCACCTGTTAAGCCTTAGCGGTCTTCGCCGGGCGCTTGTCTTCAACCGTCCACTTGCCGCCGTCGTAGTACGCCTTCCAGCCAGTCGGCTTACCGTCGACTTCAGTCTGTACGTACTGCTCTTTGGTTTTACGGCTGTAACGGATCACAGCAGGCAGGCCGTCCGGGTCTTTCTTCGGCGCTTCGCAGAGGAAGTGGTACTTCGGATCGATCTCATCCTTGTGCGGCACAATTTCCATGACCAGCGGAGCACGCGTCTCGCGGTTTTTCGGGAATTGACTGGCCGCCAGGAACAGGCCGGAAGCACCGTCGCGCAGGATGTAGGTGTCGTTGACCTTTTCGCATTTCAGCTCAGGCATCTTCACCGGATCCATCTTCGGCGGTGCTGCATCACCGCTTTTTAGCAGCTTGCGGGTGTTCTTGCACGTCGCATTGGTGCAACCGAAGAACTTGCCGAAACGGCCGGTCTTGAGCTGCATCTCGCTGCCGCACTTGTCGCATTCCAGGCTCGGACCTTCGTAGCCTTTGATGCGATAAGTGCCCTCTTCGATTTCGTACCCTGAGCAATCCGGGTTGTTACCGCAGATGTGCAGCTTGCGCTTCTCATCCAGCAGGTAAGCGTCCATCGCCGTGCTGCAGATCGGGCAGCGGTGCTTGCCACGCAGCACCAGCGATTCCGATTCACCCTCGTCGTCCGCCGCGATTTCGTCGCCAGGTACTAGGTTGACCGTGGCCTTGCAGCGCTCTTTCGGCGGCAGGCTGTAGCCCGAGCAGCCTAGGAACACGCCAGTCGATGCGGTACGAATCTGCATCGGACGACCGCACAACACGCACGGAATATCAGTCATTACCGGCTGGTTGGCGCGCATGCCGCCTTCGGCGCTTTCGGCTACTTCGAGCTTCTTCTTGAAGTCGCCGTAGAACTCGTCGAGTACGTTCTTCCAGTCGCGTTCACCCTGGGCCACGTCATCGAGGTTCTCTTCCATGCCGGCGGTGAAGCCGTAGTCCATGAGATTGGAGAAGCTCTCGGCCAGACGTTCGGTAACGATGTCGCCCATCTTTTCCGAGTAGAAACGACGGTTGTGCAGCGCAACGTAGCCTCGATCCTGGATGGTCGAAATGATCGCTGCGTAGGTCGAAGGACGACCGATGCCGCGTTTTTCCATTTCTTTAACCAGGCTCGCTTCCGAGTAACGCGCCGGCGGCTTGGTGAAGTGCTGGGTCGGATCAAGCTTGATCAGCTTCATCGCGTCGCCCTGAGCCATGTCCGGCAACACGTCGTCATCGCCAGGCTTGGCAATTTGCGGCATGACGCGGGTGTAGCCGTCGAACTTCAGGATGCGGCCTTTGGCGCGCAACTCGAAGTCACCGGCACCGACGGTGACAGTGGTCGACAGGTATTGGGCCGGCAGCATCTGGCAAGCGAGGAACTGGCGCCAGATCAGCTCGTAGAGCCGCTCAGCATCACGCTCCATGCCCGACAACTTGCTTGGCTCGGTATTGGCATCGGACGGACGAATCGCTTCGTGAGCCTCTTGTGCGCCTTCCTTGCTGCTGTAGACATTCGGGGTTTCCGGCAGGTACTTCTTGCCGAACTCGCCTTCAATATAAGTACGCGCCATCGTCACGGCATCGACCGAGAGGTTGGTGGAATCGGTACGCATGTAAGTGATGTAGCCGGCTTCGTACAGACGCTGGGCCATCATCATGGTTTTCTTCACGCCGAAGCCCAGGCGGTTACTGGCAGCCTGTTGCAGAGTGGACGTGATGAAAGGTGCCGACGGCTTGCTGCTAGTCGGTTTGTCTTCGCGTTTGACGATGCTGTAGCTGGAAGCCTTGAGCTTCTCCAGCGCGGCCATGGCCTGGGCTTCGTTGAGCGGCTTGAAGGCTTCGCCTTTCTCGCGAGCCACGTCAAAGCGCACAGTTGCGCCTTTGGCGGTGCCGAGGTCGGCGTGAACTTCCCAGTACTCTTCCGGGTTGAACGCGCGGATTTCACGCTCACGCTCAACCACCAGCTTCACGGCTACCGACTGCACGCGACCGGCGGACAGGCCACGAGCGACCTTGGCCCACAGCAGTGGCGAAACCATGTAACCCACCACGCGGTCGAGGAAACGACGCGCTTGTTGTGCGTTTACACGATCGATGTCCAGCTCGCCCGGTTTGGAGAAGGCTTCCTGGATCGCTTTCTTGGTGATTTCGTTGAACACCACGCGCTTGTAGCGGCTGTCGTCACCACCGATGGCTTCGCGCAGGTGCCAGGCAATGGCTTCCCCCTCGCGATCCAAGTCGGTTGCGAGATAGATGGTGTCAGCATCCTTGGCGAGCCGGCGCAGCTCTTCGATGACCTTTTCCTTGCCCGGGAGGATCTCGTACTTGGCTTTCCAGCCATGATCGGGATCGACGCCCATGCGCGAGACCAGCTGCTTGCGCGCTTTCTCTTTCGGCGTGAGCACCGGACCTTCACCCGCAGCGGCCTTGCCGCGCTTGGCGGCTGGCTCTTTGCTGGCGCTAGCCGAACCGCTGGTGGGCAGGTCTCGGATATGGCCGATACTCGACTTCACCACGTATTGGTTACCCAGATACTTGTTGATGGTCTTGGCCTTAGCCGGGGATTCCACAATGACCAGCGATTTGCCCATGGATCAGAAAATTCCTGAATTCTAGAAGTGAAAGGCGGTTGGCGCCTGACGCGGCACCGCTATATATAGTGGCTACAAGGTGAGGTCAAGCGCAGGGTCTTGCGCGCACTCAGCTTATGGCTTGGAAAAAAGGCTCGGTTCGGCTTGCACCAAAGCAAAGCGTGGCACCTGTTCGCCGTCAACCTCGACCGACTCCAGGAACATGCTCAAGGGACGCACCCAAAAGCCGTAATCGCCATACAGGGCTTGGTAGAAGACCACTTCTTCTTCGGTTTCCGAATGCCGCGCAATACTGAATACACGGTACTGCGGACCTTTGTAATGTTGGTAGAGCCCAGGTTGTATCGGCATGGTTTGGCCCTCGCTCAAATCTTTTAAAAATAAAAAAAAAAAGTAAATTCAGAAAAACAAAAACCGGGGCACTTGGCCCCGGCTTCCGTCAACGGAACGCTTAAACGCGTTCGAAGACGGTAGAGATGCCTTGGCCGAGACCAATGCACATGGTGGCTACCCCGAAGGTGCCGCCATTTTGCTTCATCACGTTCAGCAGAGTGCCGGAGATACGTGCACCGGAGCAACCGAATGGGTGACCCAGGGCAATCGCGCCGCCGTGCAGGTTAACCTTCTCGTTCATCTTGTCGAGTACTTTCAAATCTTTCAGCACTGGCAGGGCCTGTGCGGCGAAAGCTTCGTTGAGCTCGAAGAAGTCGATATCGTTAATGCCAAGACCCGCGCGCTTCAGTGCTTTTTGTGTGGCCGGTACTGGACCATAGCCCATGATTGCCGGGTCTACACCTGCCACCGCCATCGAACGAATCACCGCCATAGGCTGAATGCCCAGGTCCTGTGCACGCTGCGCCGACATCACGATCATGCACGAAGCGCCATCGGTGATTTGCGACGAAGTACCGGCTGTCACGGTACCGCCCTTAGGGTTGAACGCTGGCTTCAGAGCCGCCAGGCTTTCCAGGGTTGTTTCCGGACGAATGGTTTCGTCGTAGTCGAACAATTTCAGGAAACCGTTCTCGTCGTAGCCCTGCATCGGGATGATTTCGTCTTTGAACTTGCCTTCCAGCGTCGCTTTATGAGCGAGCTGGTGGGAGCGCACGCCGAAAGCGTCCTGTTGTTCGCGAGTAATGCCGTGCATTTTACCCAGCATTTCAGCGGTCAAACCCATCATGCCCGAGGCTTTCGCCGCGTACAGGGACATGTGCGGGTTCGGATCGACACCGTGCATCATGCTCACGTGGCCCATATGCTCGACGCCGCCAACCACGAACACGTCACCGTTGCCGGTCATGATCGCTTGCGCAGCAGTGTGCAGAGCGCTCATCGACGAACCACACAGACGGCTGACGGTCTGACCGGCAGCGGTGTGCGGGATCTGAGTCATCAGGGACGCCATGCGGGCGATGTTCCAGCCCTGCTCCAGGGTCTGGTTCACACAGCCCCAGATCACGTCTTCGACTTCACTCGGATCAACCTTGACGTTGCGTTCCAGCAACTTGCTGATCAGGTGCGCCGACATGTCTTCAGCGCGGGTGTTGCGGTGCATGCCGCCCTTGGAGCGGCCCATCGGAGTACGACCGAAGTCGACAATCACGACGTCTCTAGGATTCAAGCTCATATATTCACTCTCACTCTAGTTGGGGGCGCTTAACCGAAGAACCGCTGGCCGGTTTTGGCCATTTCGCGCAGTTTTGCGGTCGGGTGGTACAGCGCGCCCAAATCAGCGTACTGGTCAGCCAGGGCAACGAACTCTGCAACACCGATCGAATCGATGTAGCGCAGCGCACCGCCACGGAATGGAGGGAAACCAATACCGTAGACCAGACCCATGTCGGCTTCGGCAGCGGTTTCGACAATGCCGTCTTCCAGGCAACGCACGGTTTCCAGGCACAGCGGGATCATCATCCAGTTGATGATGTCTTCGTCGGTGACTTCACGCTGTTCGAAGACGATCGGCTTGAGCACTTCCAGTACCGAAGGATCGGCGACTTTCTTCTGCTTGCCGCGCTTGTCGGTCTCGTAGGCGTAGAAGCCCTTGCCGTTCTTCTGGCCCAGGCGCTTGGCTTCGTAGAGCACGTCGATGGCCGAACGACGGTCGTCTTTCATGCGGTCCGGGAAGCCTTCAGCCATCACGTCGCGACCGTGGTGGCCGGTGTCGATGCCGACCACGTCCATCAGGTACGCCGGGCCCATTGGCCAGCCGAATTTTTCCATGATCTTGTCGATACGGACGAAGTCCACACCGGCGCTGACCAGTTTGGCGAAACCGCCGAAGTACGGGAACAACACGCGGTTGACCAGGAAGCCCGGGCAGTCGTTGACGACGATCGGGTTCTTGCCCATTTTCTTGGCGTAGGCAACGGTGGTGGCAACCGCCAGCTCGCTGGACTTCTCGCCACGGATCACTTCTACCAGCGGCATCATGTGCACCGGGTTGAAGAAGTGCATGCCGACGAAGTTTTCCGGACGCTTGAGGGCTTTGGCCAGCAAGGTGATGGAAATGGTCGAGGTGTTGGACGCGAGGATGGTGTCCTCTTTGACCTTGTCTTCGACTTCGGCCAGAACGGCTTGCTTGACCTTGGGGTTCTCGACAACGGCTTCGACGACCAGGTCGACGTGACCGAAATCACCGTAGGACAGGGTCGGACGAATGCCATTGAGCACTTCGGCCATTTTCGCCGGGGTCATGCGACCTTTATCAACGCGGCCCACCAGCAATTTGGCAGCTTCGGCCAGACCTTGCTCGATGCCGTGCTCGTTGATGTCCTTCATCAGGATCGGCGTACCTTTGGAGGCCGACTGATAAGCGATACCGCCACCCATGATGCCAGCGCCCAATACGGCAGCCTGCTTCACGTCTTTGGCGATTTCGTCGTAGGCCTTGGCCTTTTTCTTCAGCTCCTGATCGTTCAGGAACAGACCGATCAAGCTCTGCGCGGCAGAGGTCTTGGCCAGCTTGACGAAACCGTTGGCTTCGACTTCCAGCGCCTTGTCGCGACCGAAGTTCGCGGCTTTCTGGATAGTTTTGATCGCTTCGACTGGTGCCGGGTAGTTCGGGCCCGCTTGACCGGCCACGAAACCTTTGGCGGTTTCGAACGACATCATTTGTTCGATGGCGTTGAGCTTGAGCTTTTCGAGCTTCGGCTGACGCTTGGCCTTGTAGTCGAACTCGCCGGAGATGGCGCGTTTGATCAGCTCCAGAGCAGCTTCCTGCAGTTTCTCAGGGGCAACCACTGCGTCGACTGCGCCGACTTTCAGCGCGTCTTCAGGACGGTTTTCCTTGCCGGCGGCAATCCATTCGATGGCGTTGTCGGCACCGATGATGCGCGGCAGGCGCACGGTACCGCCGAAACCCGGGTAGATGCCCAGTTTCACTTCCGGCAGACCGATCTTGGCCTTGGTGGACATGACGCGGTAGTCCGCCGCCAGGCACATTTCCAGACCGCCACCCAAGGCGATGCCGTTGATCGCGGCGACAGTCGGGACGTTGAGGTCTTCGAAATCGCTGAAAATCTTGTTGGCTTCCAGGTTGCCAGCAACAAGCTCTGCATCAGGCAGCTTGAAGTTCTCGACAAATTCGGTGATGTCGGCGCCGACGATGAACACGTCCTTGCCACTGCTGACGATCACACCCTTGATCGAAGCATCTGCCTTGATGGTGTCTACGGCCTGACGCAGTTCGTTCAGGGTTAGACGGTTGAACTTGTTGACGGACTCACCCTTGAGGTCGAATTTCAATTCGACGATGCCACTTTCAAGAGCCTTAACCGTGATGGCTTTACCTTCGTAAATCATCAACTGATCTCCACGATATGGAAGCTGAACAGTACACGTCGGACGCAGGCGAATGGCTCGGCAGGGACGTTTAACGTCAATGCTACGCCCATCCACCCGGCACACCCGCCAACGCGATAGTCGGGATTCTGTAGGAGCGGTCTGTAATACAAACGCTCAATTCATACGCCCGTTTGATTTGGGTACGTCACCTTCACGGAATTTCCGACAATTGTCAATCGCCCAAAATACGGGTTGAAACGCGACTTTCCGGTCATTTCCGTAACACGAAGACCTGCAACACGCGGCTGCATGTGAGGCCATTCATAGGATCAATAGTTAGAAAAGTCGCCCTAATTCTCTGCAGCCTTTGTTTAACAAGCTACGCTGGCGGGACCTTGAGGAAAAAACATGAACGCTTTTGGCGAATGCGCAGCGTAAGATCAGCGCCACACCGAATTACCGGCCTGCCTGGCCAACTCCAGCCCGATGATGATGTCGGGCTTTTTATTGCCTGTCTGCCGGACGTTTCGCGCCATTGCAGCGCGGAATTTCCGCGTTTTATGCCAGCGCCTTCAGCACCGCATCAATATCCTGCAAAACCGTCGCTTCGCCCTTCTCGCCCCAATACAACGTGATCATCTGCTTGTCTGCTTCGACCTTGTAAACGTTGTCTGGCAACTTTTCGAAATGAATCAGCAACGCCGGTTCCTCGCAGACCTCCTGCCACTGATTGACCCACACACCCGGTGCTTTTTGCCAATAACTCCAACACGCCGGCCGATTGCCACGCCGCGGCCGATGGTACTGGGC
>NZ_JBBWCB010000054.1:0-38953 GCF_039888995.1 Pseudomonas rossensis
GCCTCGCGCTGGACGACTACAACCTGATGTTCAACGCCTTGCCCGAATCCAACCGACAAGCCGTGCTGGAACGTTGGGGCACGCCGCAAAGCGATCCGATGTGCCGTGGCGGGCGAATGATGATTGCCGGACTGCGCTTTGGTCTGACCTTCGTCGGCATTCAACCGGCGCGCGGTTATCAGGTGGACCCGAGCGCGGTGTATCACGATCCGGACCTGGTGCCGCCTCACGGTTACCTGGCGTTCTATTTCTGGTTGCGCAACACCTACGGCGCCCACGCTGTGATCCACGTCGGCAAGCACGGCAACCTCGAATGGTTGCCGGGCAAAGGCGTCGGTCTGTCCGAGAATTGCTGGCCGGATGCGCTGCTCGGTCCGCTGCCGAACATCTATCCATTTATCGTCAACGATCCGGGCGAGGGCGCCCAGGCCAAGCGCCGTACGCAGGCGGTGATCATCGATCACCTGATGCCGCCGCTGACCCGCGCCGAAACTTACGGCCCGTTGCGCAACCTCGAATTACTCGCCGACGAGTATTACGAAGCGCAGTTGCTCGATCCGCGCCGTGCCCGGGAATTGCAGCGCGACATCCTGCAACTGGTGCGCGAGACGCACATCGACCGCGAACTGCAACTGGACGAAAAGCTCGACAGTGATGCCGATGCAGCGATCTGGTTGCCGCGTCTGGACACGTATTTGTGCGACTTGAAAGAGTCGCAGATCCGCGACGGTCTGCATGTGTTTGGCGAGTCGCCGACCGGGCGCTTGCGCATCGACACCTTGCTGGCGTTGTTGCGCATTCCGCGTGGCGATGGGCGTGGTGCGCAATCGAGTCTGCTGCGGGCCTTGGCCAAGGCGTTTATGTTGGGCTTCGATCCGCTGGATTGTGCGCTTGCCGAACCTTGGATCGGGCCGCGTCCGATTGAACTGCAATCCCTCACCGACGAAGTCTGGCGCACCGCCGGGGATACCCGTGAACGTCTGGAACTGTTCGCCACGCAACTGATCTCGCAAACTCTAAACCAACCTCAAGCCAACCCCGGCCCCTGTGGGAGCGAGCTTGCTCGCGAAGCGGTTGAGCATCCAACATTGATGTCGATTGACCCACCGCTATCGCGAGCAAGCTCGCTCCCACAGGAGGCCACTTGGTCCGACGTCAGCGCGATCGTCGACAGCCTGCGCGAAGTCGTCGCTCCACGGCTGGACGCCTGCGGTCCGGCGGAAATGCGCGGTCTGCTCGACGCGCTCAGCGGCCGCTTCGTGCCGGCCGGCCCCAGCGGTGCGCCGAGTCGCGGTCGACTCGACGTGCTGCCGACCGGGCGCAACTTCTACTCGGTGGACGTGCGTAACCTGCCGACCACCACCGCGTGGCGTATCGGTTTCCAGTCGGCCAACCTGATTCTTGAACGACACTTGCAAGATCACGGCGATCACCTGCGTCAGCTCGGCCTGTCGGTGTGGGGCACCGCGACCATGCGCACCGGTGGCGACGACATCGCCCAGGCCATGGCGTTAATGGGTGTGCGCCCGGTCTGGGCCACGGGCAGTCAGCGGGTCGACGACTTCGAAATTCTGCCGCTGAGTCTGCTGGACCGTCCGCGCGTGGACGTGACGTTGCGCGTCTCCGGATTCTTCCGCGATGCCTTTGCCAATCTGATCCGCCTGTTCGACGCCGCCGTGCAAGCGGTCGCCGCCCTCGACGAGCCGGACGACTTCAACCCCTTGGCCGCCAAGGTGCGTGCCGAGCGCGAAGCGTTAATGCAATCGGGGCTGGATGAAGAGGCGGCCAAGCGTCAGGCCGGTTGGCGCATCTTTGGTGCCAAACCCGGTGCTTACGGCGCGGGCGTGCAGGGCGCCATCGATGGTCGTCTGTGGCAAAGCCGTGACGACCTGGCCGAGGTTTACCTGAATTGGGGCGGCTACGCTTACGGCGGTTCTGACGAAGGCACCGCGGCGCGAGCGCAGTTCGCTCAGCGCCTGAGCCAGGTTCAGGCTGTGCTGCAAAACCAGGACAACCGTGAACACGACTTGCTTGATTCCAACGACTATTACCAGTTCCAGGGCGGCATGCTCGCGGCTGTGGAAAGCCTCAGTGGTGAAGCAGCGGCCAGTTACCATGGCGATCACAGTCAGCCGGACTTGCCGAAGATCCGCACGTTGAAGGAAGAGCTGAACCGGGTGATTCGCTCCCGGGCAGCCAATCCGAAATGGATCGACGGCGTGAAGCGTCATGGCTACAAAGGCGCGTTTGAACTGGCGGCGACGGTTGATAACCTGTTTGCCTTCGACGCCACAACGCAATTGATCGACGACCACCAGTACGCGTTACTGGCGGATGCGTATTTGCTGGATCCGGCGACTCGTGATTTTGTCCGTGAGCATAATCCGCATGCGTTGCGCGACATGACTGAGCGGATGCTGGAAGCGCAGCAGCGGGGGATGTGGAAGGAGCCGGGCGAGTATCGCGAGGCGCTGGAGAATTTGTTGTTGGATATAGAAGAAGATAGTTAATGCGCCGCAAAACCCTGTGGGAGCGAGCTTGCTCGCTCCCACAGGTACAAGGTGTGCCTGCTACCGACCATGACCGAGTATTGAAAATGACCGACACCCCGCATTTCCCTCTCTCCGCCGTGGTCGGCGCCGACGATCTCAAACTCGCCCTCTACCTGACCGCCATCGACCCGAAAATCGGCGGCGTACTCATCGAAGGCCCTCGCGGCATGGCCAAATCGACCCTGGCCCGAGGCCTGGCGGATCTACTGGCCAGCGGCCAATTCGTCACCTTGCCGCTTGGTGCCACCGAAGAACGGCTGGTCGGCACCCTCGATCTGGACGCCGCCCTGAGCGAGGGCCGTGCACAGTTTTCCCCCGGTGTACTGGCCAAGGCTGACGGCGGCGTGCTCTACGTTGATGAGGTCAATTTATTGCCCGATCACCTGGTGGACCTGCTGCTGGATGTGGCCGCCAGCGGCACCAACCTGATCGAACGCGACGGCATTTCCCATCGGCATCCGGCGAAGTTCGTGCTGATCGGCACCATGAACCCGGAAGAGGGTGAGCTGCGTCCGCAACTGCTCGACCGTTTTGGCCTGAACGTCGCCCTCAGTGGCCACACAGCACCGACCGAGCGCGGCCAGATCATCCGGCGACGGCTGGATTTCGACAGCGATCCCCACAGCTTCTGCGCCGAATGGGAAAGCCAACAGCAGTCTCTGCGCGAACGTTGCCAGAAAGCGCGCAGCGCGCTGGCAAGCATCCCACTCGACGATCATGCGCTGGCGCAGATTACCGAGCGCTGCTTTGCCGCCGGTGTCGATGGCTTGCGGGCCGACCTGGTCTGGTTGCGCGCGGCGCGTGCCCACGCGGCGTGGCGTGGGGCGAGCGCCATCGCCGAGGAAGACATCGACGCCGTCGCCGAGTTTGCCTTGCGCCATCGCCGTCGCGAGTCATCGCCACCAGCGCCGCAACAAAGTCAGCCGCCCTCTACGCAAAATGCCAACCCGAGCGAAGGCCAGGGCCAATGGGGTGAAATGCCCGCTCAGGCGCTCCCGGTCGGCGCACGACGTGACGTGCCGAGCTGGCCAAAAAAGCCCTAGGCATTCGCCCTCGATCTGATGCGGGGGCGAATGCCAGACCCCGTGCCGGACGGCTGGACAATGGCAAGCAGGGTAAGCGTCACGCGGCGCGTAGCGGCTCGATCAATTGGCCCGGTACATTGCTGAACGGCCGCCCACGTCAGCTCGACGATGTCTTGTTTCACCTGCGCACCCGTTCGCCCCACGAACTGTGGCTGGTGATTGTCGACGCTTCGGCCTCGACACGCCGTCATCAGGCGTTGAGCGATGCCAAGGGCTTGCTGGCGCAACTGTTCGACGATGCCTATCGCCAGCGTGCGCGCCTGGCGTTGCTCACTGCCAGTGGTCATGTGCCGAAATGGCAAGTGCAAGGGTTGAAAGCCTCCGCGGGTTTGCGCAACTGGCTTGATGGGCTGGGAGCGGGCGGTGGTACGCCGTTGCTGGCGGCGCTGGGTGAGGCGGGGCGATGGCTGGCTGCACGACAAAAACGTTTTCCGGCGGAAAAGCAGCGTTTGTTGCTGGTGACCGATGGTCGATTGAAGGACTGGTCGATATTGCCGGCGCTTGATTGTCCGGGGCTGCTGATCGACATCGAACGCGGGCCGATTCGGCTTGGGCGGGCTAAGGTGATGGCTACCGAGTTGCAGGCCGAATATCGACATATCGATGATATGGAGTGAACCAGAAAGATCACAGGAGTGAGTCATGCGCGTTCTAGCCGCCAACATTCAGGATGATTTTCGCGTCAAGGCCTACGCCGGCACCAATGGCGTGCTGTTGGCCATGGACCTGGCCGAACCCCGTCGCAAAGGCCTCTTGGGTTTCGCCATCGAAAAACAGCAAGGCCCCAAGCCTTGGCTGTTCCTGTTCAACAGACTGACCTTTCCCGGCAAGGTGCATACCTTTCCCCAGTTTCACGCCACCCCCAGCGATATCGCGCCGTTGCAGAAATTTCGCTGGGCCGATTACGCGGTCAATCCGGGGATGACGATCCATTACCGAATCCACCTGGCCTACGGCAGTATTGATGCGCCGCAACTGGGAGAATTCCTGGAAGTGACGGTCACCTCCGACAATGGTCAGCCGAATAACCAAAGCGTGATCTTCAATCGCGCAGTGGCCGCCAGCCAGGCGTTCCAGCGCAAGTTTCCCGAGCTCGACGCGCTGATCAGCGCCAACAAGAACCTGCCCATCGAAGCCTGGCCGGATGTCCCGCGGCAGTGGCTGGAAAACGGTTTGCTCGGACGTTTGCTGGGGTTTATCGAGCGTGCGGTGGATGGCCAGTGGGCGCTGGACATTGCCATCTACGAGTATGAATTGCAGGCCATTGTCGATGCGGTCAATGCCGCGTTCGAGCGAGGGGTAAACGTTCGAGTCCTGTATCACGCTCAACCGGGCGATGAGGGCACCACCCTGAACGAGGCCAGCCTGGAAAAAATCCCGGCAGAGAACAAGCGCGGTCGAGTCACCCATAACATCTTCCACAACAAATTCATGGTGCTGAGCCGGCTCGACGCGGTGGGGCAGCGTCAGCCGGAAGCAGTGCTTTGCGGCAGCACCAATTTCACGCCCAACGGCGTTTACCGCCAGGCCAACGTAGTGCATGTGCTGGACGACACACACGTCAGCGCCAGTTATCTGCGCACCTTCGAGCAGGTCTGGAGCCACCCGGCGGATGTCGGCGACACCCGAAACTGGCTCACCCAAAACAACCCGATGGATTCGCTGCAGCCGATGTTCGCCGGTTTCTCTCCGCGGTCGGGCAAGGGTGATCTGCAAGCGTTTGTCGAGATCATCAGCGCCGCGAAAAAAGACGTGCTGTTCGTCACCGCGTTCGCCTTGCCCGACGACATCCTGAACGCCTTGCTCGGCCTGCCCCACGACGACATTTTGCGTTACGGCCTGCAAAACACCGCCAGCCGTATCACCGGTTTCCACGCCGACCGCACCGCCGAATTCGCCGCCACCGCGCTGCTCAACACCGGGCTGGAAGGCTGGCTCAGAGAGAACATGAAAGGCCAGAAGGGCAACCTGCTGGTGCACACCAAAGCCGTGGTGACGGACTTCACTAGCGATGCGCCGACGATCATCAGCGGCAGCCATAACCTCAGTGCCGCGGCCAGCAATGGCAATGACGAGAACTACCTGATCATTCGCGGTGATACCGATCTGGCAGACCGTTATGGTCTGGAACTGCTGCGGTTCTACGAGCATTACCGCTTTCGCTATTTCGCCAGGAAACTCGCGCTCAAGCAGGTCCATCCATTGGCGGCGGATGACAGCTGGACCGATGACTATTACCTCGACGGGGATTTGCGTCAGCTATCCAGATTGCGTTTTTCCGGACGGTAAACACCCTTGCAGCGCAGACGTACCCTTGTGGGAGCGAGCCTGCTCGCGAAGGCGGCCTTCCAGTCAACCATGATGTTGTCTGACACTCCGCTTTCGCGAGCAGGCTCGCTCCCACATTCGATCTTCGACAACTTGATTACTTCAGTCCCATCGCCTGCCGGTACTGACGAGTACGCCGGGCGATGTACACGCGGTCGAGAATCAACGCCCATAACGCCGAAACGTCGGGACGGGTCTTGCGCCCGCGGCTCAGGCGATTGAGCTGGAATTTCACGACGGCCATGCTCGCCAGTGCCGCCAGGGGTTTGCGCTTCCAGCGAATCGGCGGCAGTTGCGGGTGACTGTTCTGACCTTCGCGCCAGCGTTTGACCAATTGAGGTTCGAGCGCCAGTGCCGTGCCGATCCCGGCCATGGCGATGCCGCTGTCGAGCACCTGTTCGACGATCGCCAGGCGTCGAATCCCGCCCGTCACCATCACCGGCATGTTCGCCACACGGGCCAATTCCCCGGCCATCTCCAGAAAGTACGCTTCACGCGCCAGGGTCCGACCATCCCGGGCCTCGCCTTGCATGGCCGGGGCTTCGTAGCTGCCGCCGGAGAGTTCCAGCAGATCGATCGGTTGATCGTTGAGCCATTGGATGACTTGCCGGGCATCGTCGGCATCGAAGCCGCCGCGCTGGAAATCCGCCGAGTTGAGCTTCACCGCCACGCAAAACTGCGGCGACACAGACTTACGCACGGCGCTGACCACCGCCAGCAACAAGCGCGCGCGATTTTCCAGAGAGCCACCCCAGCGGTCGGTTCGGCGGTTGGTCAAGGGCGAGAGGAATTGGCTGATCAGATAACCGTGCGCGGCATGAATCTGCACCCCGGTGAAGCCGGCCTTTTCCGCCAGGGCAGCGCTTATGGCGAAGCGTTGGATGACGTCTTCAATGTCGCGCTCGCTCATGGGTTTGGGCTCGGCAAACATCTTCGAGAACGCGCCCAGGTCCAGTGCCACCGCCGAAGGCGCCAACGCTTGCTGGCCGAGGTTGGCCATGGTCTGACGGCCAGGATGATTGAGCTGCATCCAGAACTGCGCGCCACCGGCCCGGCCGATGCTTGCCCATTGGCGAAAGCGTTCAAGGTGCCGTTCATCTTCCAGCACCACGCCACCGGGACCGGTCATGGCGCGGCGGTCGATCATCACGTTGCCGGTCAGCAACAGGCCGGCTTCGCCTTCGGCCCACGCCTGATACAGGCGGAACAAGGCCTCTGCAGGTGCCTGCCCGCTGTCAGCGAGGTTCTCTTCCATCGCGGCTTTGGCGATGCGATTGCCGATGGTCTGGCCGTTGGGCAAATTCAACGCTTGGAAGGGCGACATGCTTGACTCCTCATCAGTGAAGAGTAGAGGCTAAGCTTAAAGTCAGCTTTAATGTCAAGCAGGTAAATGAGGTCGTGATGAAGATTGGTGAATTGGCGCAATTGAGCGGGTTGAACGCGTCGCGCATTCGGTTTTACGAGGCTCAGGGTTTGATTCGGCAGGTGGAACGCCGGGCCAACGGTTACCGGCATTATCCCGACCAAGCGTTGCAAACCCTGAAAATCATCCTTTGCGCCCAGCAGGCTGGGTTCAGCCTGGAAGAGTTGAAACAGTTATTGCCGGACAGCGCGACCGGTGAGTTCAAGCAAGACGAATTGCTGGCGGGTCTTACGCGCAAAGTCGAACAGATCGAAGAGATGCAGCTGCACTTGGCGCAGAGCAAGGCGCAGCTGTTGGAGGTGATCGACAACATTCAGTCGCGGCCCGAGGGCATGGGCTGCGAAGCGAATGCCCAGCGGGTATTGGCGTCGTTCAAGCCTTAGCGCCGAGGGTTGCAGCCGAGGGGGCGGGGATCGGATTGCGCATCAGCGTGCCCACCACCAGCGCTCCCAGTAGTGCCAATAACCCCGCGACCCACAACAGCAGACTGAAGCCACCGACGAAGGCTTGCCGGGCCAACGGTTCGACCACGGTGCGCGCGGTTTCCGGTAACAGGCCCATCGCCGCCGTCATGTCACCGGCCACCACCCGCGAGGCGATCCCCTGGGTTTGGCCGAGCCATTGCACGCCATGCTCCGACAGACTGGTGCGCAACAACAGCTCGGTATGACTGGATAACAACGCCCCGAACACGCCGATGGCCAGCACGATTGCGCTGAAGCGCATGGTGGTGCTCATGCCTGAAGCCATGCCAGTGCGCTCCCGTGGCACGCAGGCCATGATGTTCTTTTGCGTATCGCCGTTGAGCAGCCCGGCACCGGCGCCCGTCACCGCAATCGCCAGGGCGAAGGGCAGGTAACCGCCGCTGCTGACCGCCCAGGCACTGAGCAGATTGCCGCTGCCGACCAGGGTCAAACCGGCGGCCATCAATGTGGCGGGGGCAAACCGACGCGCCAGACGTACGCCGATACGCGGGCAAATCAGCATGGTCAGGGCAAACGGCAACATCCCCAGACCTGAAGCGATGGCCGAGAAATCCAGGCCGTTTTGCAGGTAGAACGGCAGCAGGGTCATCATCACCTGGGCGCAGCCAGCGTAGGCAAACATGCCCAATAGCGCGCCGATGAAACGCGGATGCTTGAACAGTTGCAGGTCGACCATCGGCCGCCGCTGCATCCGTTCAATCACCACGAACAGCCCCAGCAACAGAGCGCCGCCGATCAGTCGAGCGTAGGTCAGCGGATTGCTCCAGCCGATCCGGTTCGCCTCGATCAGGCCCCAGATCAGGCACAGCAAACTCGCACTGAACGCCAGGCTGCCCCAGGGATCAAGGCGTGCGGACTGCGTGTCGCGGGACTCCGGCACGGCGCGCCAGACCATCACCATCAACAACAATCCCACCGGCAAATTGAGGTAGAAAATCCAGCGCCAGCCCATGTATTCGGTGATCAGCCCGCCGACCGTCGGCGCGGCGGTCATCGCCACCCCCATGCACGCGCCCCAGAACGCCCAGGCCTTGGCCCGCTCCACTTCATCGTGAAAGGTGTGGCCGATGGAGGCGAGCGCCGAGGTCAGCAGCAAGGCCGCGCCGACACCCTTGATCGCCCGGGCGATGTCGAGGAACAGCGCATTGGGCGCGGCACCGCAACCGATGGACGCGAGAATGAAAATGGCCAACCCGCACAGCAGGGTTTTCTGCCGGCCGAAGCGGTCGGCGATGCTGCCAGCCGGCAACAAAAGGGCGGCGAAGGCCAGCATGTAAGCGCTGACCACCCATTCGATGTCGGCAAAGTTTGCGCCCAGGTCGCGGGCGATCGTTGGCAGCGTCACGGCGACAATGTTGGTGTCGAGGACGATCAGCGAGCAAACGCCTGAGGCTGTGAGTAATGTCAGGCGCGGACTCACCTTGGGTTTGACGGGCATGGCAACGTTTCTCTACTGTGAAAGTCAGTGCAGCTTATCGTCTGTTGACGCTTCCCTTGTTAGGCGTGCCTTGTCACTTCATTACCTTTGAGCTAACGCACCCATGGACATACGGCATTTCCGCTATTTTCTCGCCGTTGCCCGACAAGGCAACTTCACCCGCGCCGCCGAACAACTCGGTATCGCACCGCCGACCTTGACTCGACAGATCCAGGACATGGAGAACGAACTCGGCACGCGATTGTTCGTGCGCCAAACACGTGAAGTCAGCCTGACCGAGGCGGGCGCAGCGCTGGTGATCGAGGCCGAGGCAACGGTGCGGCAATTTGAATATGCTCAGTACAACGCCCAGCGTGCCGGGCGCGGGGATATTGGCCATATCGAACTGGGTTACGTGGCTTCGGCGGTGTATTCGGGCTTGCTGCAGAAACAGGTGCAAGCCTTCAGTCGCGAGTGTCCTGACGTCAGCCTGAACGTACGGGAAAGTCCCATGGCGTCATTGCCGGTGATGGTGGTCGAGGGGCGTTTCGACATTGGCTATGTCCGCTCACCCATGACCCTGCCTGAAGACCTGGAAGCCATTCGCCTGGACGCAGAAGGTTTTGTGCTGGCGGTGTCGACCGAGTCCTGGCTGTGCCGATTGCCAGAGATTGGCCCGGAACATTTGCAGAACGAGACGTTCATCCTGCCGGAGCAAATCAGCGGCACCTTGCAAGTCGCCGCCGAGGGTGGATTTGCGCCGAAACTGGGGGCGCAACCGGGCGGGCTGGTGGCGGTCATTGCGTTGGTGTCGTTGGGGCAGGGCGTTGCAGTTGTGCCCGAATCAGTGGTTGGCCATGTGGGTTTGCCCGGCGTGTTGTACCGGGCAATTAAAGGTTGCGAGGCGAGTTCGTGGTTGTCGTTGATTTATCGTCGGTTCGAGAAGTCCGCGGCGGTAGGCCGGTATATCGAACAGGTCAAAAATCGCTAAGCGCAAAAGATTCGCGAGCCTGCTCGCGAAAGCGATCTTTCAAACACTGAAAATGACACGGATTAACAGCAAACCCGCCGATTCAACTGCTGAGTTGCGCGACGCACAGTGCACATCCTTCGCAGGGTCTGGCGCAACCACGCCAGATCGTGAACCGGTTTACGCTTCACCGTTGCCGGTTTCACCTTGCCGATGTGCCTGGCGAAGTCTTCCTGCAGGGTTTGCTCAGTGCCGATTCCCTTGAGCTTCTTCAGCAACTTCCCATCCTTGTAAAACAGCACGGTGGGTGTGCCGGTGACGTCCGGGTGGCGGGGGGATTCGCTGGTGTTCAGCATGTAGATCTGCGCGTGATGCCGATACGGCTCAGCGATCTGGCGAAACACCGGTCCGGCCATTTCGCAGGCGGGGCAGTGTTGACTGCCGAAGTACAGGATCACCGGGCGCCAGGTTTTCAGGGCCTTGCGGTAGACCGGGGCCAGCGCTTTGCGAGCGATTTTCGAGCTCATTGAAATCTCCTTTTTCACAGTGCATCGGGTGCCTGTTGACGGTAAAGGAATCAGCCGCGATGAGTCTACTGTCAGAAATTACAGGTAGAGCGCTGCTTCATTTTGAATCGCTACCCTTCAAATGTGGTGCAAGTACCCGTGCGTTGTGGCCATCGGTAGCGGTACTCGACGTGTGCATTGGGTAACAGAGTGACCTGTGCTGTGCCCATCTTATTGATTCACCTGGTTTTTCAATCTCCCCAACATTCCGCCCACATCCTGTGGCACACTTTCTGCTGTCTATTCCGTTGTTACATACCAATATCCGGTATAGCGGAATAAACATCACCCTGGAGTGCTTGCCATGCATCGCCGACCTTCCTTGTTTAAAGCGTGTATTTTTCTTGTCGCAGCTTCAGCTGCTGCCATGGGCGTGGTCCAGGCGGCGGACGGCAAGCTCGATAGCGTGCTGGCCCGCGGGAAACTGATTGTTGGCACGGGCAGTACCAATGCGCCGTGGCACTTCCAGGGAGCGGATGGCAAGTTGCAGGGTTTTGATATCGATATCGCGCGGATGGTGGCCAAAGGGTTGTTCAACGACCCAAGCAAAGTCGAGTTCGTGGTGCAGTCGTCCGATGCGCGGATTCCCAACCTGCTGACCGACAAAGTCGACATGAGCTGTCAGTTCATCACCGTGACTGCCAGCCGTGCCCAGCAAGTGGCGTTCACGCTGCCGTACTACCGCGAAGGTGTTGGCCTGCTGTTGCCGGCCAACAGCAAGTACAAGGAAATCGAAGACCTGAAAGCCGCCGGCGACAGCGTGACCGTGGCGGTGCTGCAGAACGTGTACGCCGAAGAACTGGTGCATCAGGCGTTGCCCAAGGCCAAGGTCGATCAGTACGACAGCGTGGACCTGATGTATCAGGCGGTGAACTCCGGCCGTGCCGACGCCGCTGCGACCGATCAGTCGTCGGTGAAATACCTGATGGTGCAGAACCAGGGGCGCTATCGCAGCCCGGCTTATGCCTGGAGCCCGCAAACCTACGCGTGCGCAGTCAAGCGCGGCGATCAGGACTGGCTGAACTTCGTCAACACCGCCTTGCATGAAGCCATGACCGGTGTTGAATTCCCGACCTACGCGGCCTCCTTCAAGCAGTGGTTCGGTGTCGATCTCCCGACTCCAGCCATCGGTTTCCCCGTCGAATTCAAATGATCCCGTGAGAGCGGGGCGGCGTAAATCGCCCCGTTCAAGGTACTGCTGACCATGAACTATCAGTTGAACTTTGCTGCCGTGTGGCGCGATTTCGACACCTTGCTGGCGGGGCTCGGTCTGGGTCTTGAGTTGGCGCTGGTGTCGATCGCCATCGGTTGCGTGATCGGCCTGATGATGGCGTTTGCTTTGCTGTCAAAGCACCGCGCATTGCGTGTGATGGCGTCAATGTATGTGACGGTGATCCGTAACACGCCGATTCTGGTGTTGATTCTGTTGATCTACTTTGCCTTGCCCAGTCTGGGGATCCGTCTGGACAAGATCCCGTCGTTCATCATCACCCTGTCGCTGTATGCCGGGGCCTATCTGACCGAAGTGTTCCGCGGTGGTCTGTTGAGCATTCCCAAAGGCCAGCGCGAAGCGGGGTTGGCGATCGGTTTGGGCGAGTGGCAGGTCAAGGCGTACGTCACCGTGCCGGTGATGCTGCGAAATGTGCTGCCGGCCTTGTCGAACAACTTCATTTCGCTGTTCAAGGACACCTCGCTGGCCGCGGCGATTGCCGTGCCGGAGCTGACCTATTACGCGCGCAAGATCAATGTCGAGAGCTACCGGGTGATTGAAACCTGGCTGGTGACCACAGCGCTCTATGTGGCGGCCTGTTACCTCATTGCCATGATGCTGCGTTACCTCGAGCAGCGTCTGGCGATTCGCCGATAGGAGGCCCACATGTACGAATCCCCCAGTTGGTTGCATGAGTTATGGGTTGCCCGTGAAGTGCTGTGGCAAGGCTTTTTGACCAGCGTGCAGGTCTCGGCCCTGGCGATTTTATTGGGCACGATGGTCGGCATCGTCGCGGGTCTGGTGCTGACCTACGGCAAGTTCTGGATGCGCGCGCCGTTTCGGTTTTACGTCGACATCATTCGCGGCACGCCGGTGTTTGTCCTGGTGCTGGCCTGCTTCTACATGGCGCCCGCACTAGGTTGGCAGATCAGTGCCTTTCAGGCCGGTGCGTTGGGGCTGACGCTGTTTTGCGGCTCCCACGTCGCCGAGATTGTTCGCGGCGCGATGCAAGCGCTGCCCAGCGGTCAGATGGAAGCGAGCAAGGCCATCGGCCTGACGTTTTATCAAGCACTCGGTTACGTGTTGTTGCCTCAGGCGTTGCGGCAGATCTTGCCGACCTGGGTCAACTCGTCCACCGAGATCGTCAAGGCCTCCACGCTGCTGTCGGTGATCGGTGTGGCTGAATTGTTGCTCAGCACGCAGCAAATCATCGCCCGGACCTTCATGACCCTCGAGTTTTACCTGTTCGCCGGATTTCTGTTTTTCGTCATCAACTACGCCATCGAATTACTCGGCCGGCACATTGAAAAGCGGGTGGCCTTGCCATGACTCAACCTTCCAACACTCAAAACGCTCAGGCCCTGCTGGACATCCGCGGCCTGCACAAACAATACGGCCAGCTCGAAGTGCTCAAGGGCGTTGACCTGACGATGCAGCGCGGCAACGTCGTCACGCTGATCGGTTCCAGCGGCTCGGGCAAGACCACGCTGCTGCGTTGCGTGAACATGCTCGAAGAGTTCCAGGGCGGGCAGATCATGCTCGATGGCGAGTCCATCGGTTATGACGAGGTCAACGGCAAGCGCGTGCGGCACCCGGAAAAAGTCATCGCCCGGCATCGGGCCATGACCGGCATGGCGTTCCAGCAGTTCAACCTGTTTCCGCACCTCACGGCGTTGCAGAACGTCACCCTCGGTTTGCTCAAGGTCAAAAAGCTGCACAAGGATGAAGCGGTGGCCCTGGCGGAAAAATGGCTGGAACGGGTCGGCTTGCTGGAACGCCGCGATCACTTCCCCGGTCAGTTGTCCGGCGGTCAGCAACAGCGCGTGGCGATTGCCCGGGCGATTGCGATGAACCCGAGCCTGATGCTGTTCGACGAAGTCACTTCGGCCCTCGATCCGGAACTGGTGGGCGAAGTGCTGAGCGTGATCAAAGGCCTGGCCGAAGACGGCATGACCATGCTGCTGGTGACCCACGAAATGCGTTTTGCGTTTGAGGTCTCGGACAAAATCGTTTTCATGAATCAGGGGCGGATCGAAGAGCAGGGGCCACCCAAGGAACTGTTCGAACGCCCACAATCACCGCGTCTGGCTGAATTTCTGAAGAACACGCGGTTCTGATTTTATTCAAAAGAATTTTCACTTTTCAATCAGGAGAAACACTCATGAGCATTACTCGTTACGGCACCGGTAGCACCGCCGGTGGCGGCCAGCCCCGTCCTTTCGCCCGCGCCGTTGAAGCCGATGGCTGGCTGTACGTGTCCGGGCAAGTACCAGCGCTGGATGGCGAAATCATTGTGGGTGGCATCGTCGAACAGACTCACCAGGCCATGAAGAACCTGATCGCGATTCTCGAAGAGGCCGGTTACGGTCTCGAAGACGTGGTGCGCGCAGGCGTGTGGTTGGAAGATCCGCGGGATTTCTGGAGTTTCAACAAGGTGTTTTCCGAGTACTTCAAAAGCGAACATGCACCGGCGCGGGCCTGCGTGCAGGCGAACATGATGGTCGATTGCAAGGTTGAGATTGACTGCATCGCGTACAAGAAAAAGGCCTGAACCGAGGCGCGCCCATCGCGGGCAAGCCACGCTCCCACAGGGAAACGCATTCTAATGTGGGAGCGTGGCTTGCCCGCGATGGCGGCCGAACGGTCAACATCGCACTCTGATTAAACTCCCCGGCGACTTTGAATGGGAACACAGACATGACCGAAGACACCATCAAGCGCCGGGCTCGCGGTCTGGACCGGGCGTTCGATATCCTCGATTTCCTCAAGGAAGTCGGCAAGCCCCTGCGCCCGAACGAAATCGCCAGCGGCATCGGCAGCCCGAAATCCACGGTCTACGAATTGGTCGCCTCCTTGCTGGACCGGCGGATTCTCGAGCCCGTGGGTAAGGACGGTCACGTCTACCTCGGCCGTCAGCTGTACTTCCTCGGGCAGGCGCACTTGCGCCATTTCGACCTGACCCGCGAGGCCGATCACGCCTTGCAGGAGATCGTCAGCCAGACCCGCGAAACCGCGCAGATGTGCCTGCTCAACGGGCGCAAGTACACCGTGGCATTGATGAAAGAGGGCGAGCGGCATTTCCGCATTTCCTCGGACATCGGCGAGAGCGCACCGATTCCCTGGACCGCTTCCGGGCGCCTCTTGCTGGCGCACCTGAGCGACCAGGAAATCGTCGACCTGATCGATCACGACGACTTCATCCTGCCCAACGGCGAGCGTCTGCCGCTTGCGCAGTTTCTCCAGGAAATCCGCCAGGCCGGTATCGATGGATTTTTCTCTTTCGATAGCGTCGCCGACACGTTTACCCATTGCTTCGCCGCCCCGGTCAAAGACCCCAACGGCGTGGCCATTGCGACCCTGTGCATCGTTGCCCCGCGGGCCGATGCCAAGAACAACTACAACGACTATCGGCGGGTGCTGATCGACAGCGCCAACAACCTGGCCCGTCGCATCAACGAATAACAGCGGCTGCCTGCGGCCGCGAATGTGAGGAGTTCGACCATGTCTTCTGCCAAAAATACTGCCGCCGTGGAAAAGGGCTTTGCCCACACTGGCGCCAATCTGGTGCGCGACGTCAGCCTGCCGGCGCTGGTGCTGCACCGCGAAGCACTGGAACACAATATTCGCTGGATGCAGGCGTTTGTCAGCAACAGCGGTGCCGAGCTCGCGCCCCACGGAAAAACCAGCATGACCCCAGCGCTGTTTCAGCGCCAACTGGACGCCGGTGCCTGGGGCATCACCCTGGCCAGCGCCACGCAAACCCGCGCGGCTTACGCCCATGGCGTGCATAGGGTGCTGATGGCTAACCAATTGGTCGGTACGCCGAACATGGCGCTGATCGCCGATTTGCTGGCCGATCCGGCTTTCGACTTCCATTGCATGGTCGATCACCCGGACAACGTCACTGACCTGGGTGCGTATTTCGTCTCGCGCGGTGTGCGCTTGAACGTGATGATCGAGTACGGCGTGGTCGGCGGTCGTTGCGGTTGCCGCACGGAAGAGGAAGTGGTCGCGCTGGCCAAAGCCATTGCTGCACAACCGGCCCTGGCGCTGACCGGGATCGAAGGTTACGAAGGTGTGATTCACGGCGATCACGCGGTGAGCGGCATCCGTGCGTTCGCTGATTCTTTGGTGCGTCTGGCCGTGCAGTTGCAGGACAGCGGCGCGTTCGCCATTCCCAAGCCGATCATCACTGCGTCGGGTTCGGCCTGGTACGACCTGATCGCTGAATCCTTCGAAGCGCAGAACGCCGGCGGGCGTTTCCTCAGCGTGCTGCGTCCCGGCAGCTACGTAGCTCACGACCATGGCATCTATAAAGAAGCGCAATGCTGCGTGCTCGACCGCCGCAGCGACCTGCACGAAGGCCTGCGCCCGGCGCTGGAAGTCTGGGCTCACGTGCAGTCGTTGCCGGAACCGGGCTTTGCGGTGATCGCCCTGGGTAAACGCGACGTGGCCTACGACGCCGGGTTGCCGGTTCCGCTGTTGCGTTACAAGGCGGGCGTGGTGCCGGCGACGGGCGACGACGTCAGCGCCTGCAAGGTGACGGCAGTGATGGACCAGCATGCGTTCATGACCGTGGCGCCTGGGGTTGAGTTGCGGGTGGGGGACATTATTTCTTTTGGTACCTCGCACCCGTGCCTGACGTTCGACAAGTGGCGTATCGGGTGTCTGGTGGATGAGCAACTGAACGTCATCGAAACCATGGAAACCTGTTTCTAAGGCTCCAGACCGCGGCGCGGCCATCGCGAGCAAGCTCGCTCCCACAGGGGATCTTCAGTGTTCACACAATCCCTGTGGGAGCGCGCTTGCTCGCGATGGCGGCCGACCAGACAACACAGAAACACCAGAGACCCCACAACATGAACACCATCAGCACCCTCGGCCCCAACACCCCGCGCATCGCCCTGATCGGCGAGTGCATGATCGAATTGCAGCAACGCGCCGACGGCAGCCTGCAACAGAGTTTCGGTGGCGATACCTTGAACACGGCGGTCTACCTGTCCCGGGAGTTGGGTGAGGGCGGCACGGTGGATTACGTCACCGCCCTGGGCGACGACAGTTTTAGCGATGCCATGTGCCAGAGCTGGGCCGACGAAAGCATCGGGCTCGGTATGGTCCAGCGCTTGCCCGGCCGATTGCCCGGTTTGTATTGCATCCAGACTGACGCGGCCGGCGAACGGCGTTTTCTTTACTGGCGCAATGAAGCGGCAGTCCGCGATTGTTTCACCACCCCGGCCGCCGCGCCGATCCTGGCGGCACTGCCGGATTACGATGTGCTGTATTTCAGTGGCATCACCCTGGCGGTGCTCGGCGTGCAAGGTCGGGAGAAGTTACTGGAAACCCTGGTCGAAGCCCGGCAGCGGGATGCGCGGATCGTGTTCGACAACAATTACCGGCCACGGTTGTGGGCGTCGATCGAGGACGCACGGGCCGCCTATCGCAGCGTTCTGCCCTATGTCGACCTGGCATTGCTGACTGTCGATGACGAGCAGGCGCTGTTTCATTTTTCCGATTGCGAGGCGGTATTTGCCGCTTACGAGCAGATTGGCACGCCCGAGGTGGTACTCAAGCGTGGCGCCGAGGCGTGTCTGATTCGTTGTGATGGAGAGTCGTTTGAAGTGCCGGCGCAGGTGGTCGAGCGGGTGGTGGACACCACGGCGGCGGGGGATTCATTTAGCGCAGCGTATTTGGCCAGTCGGCTCAAGGGCGGTAGCCCGGTTGAGGCGGCTGAAGCGGGGCATCGGCTGGCGAGCTGGGTGATTCAGGTGCCCGGCGCACTGATCCCCAAAGATTGAAACGCAATCCCCTGTAGGAGCTGCCGAAGGCTGCGATCTTTTGATCTTGCTCCTTTCGGGACCGCTGAAAATCAAGATCAAAAGATCGCAGCCTTCGGCTGCTCCTACATAGGGCCTTTCAAGCCCCTCAATCCCGGTAAAACACCTGCACCAGGTGATACCCAAACTTGCTCTTGATCGGCCCGTGCACAACCCGCAACGGTTTTTTGAAAATCACGGCATCGATGACTCCGACCATCTGCCCGGGCCGCACTTCACCCAGGTCGCCGCCGCGCTTGCCGGACGGGCAGGTGGAATACTTCTTGGCCAGCACATCGAAGGCTTCACCCTTGGCGATGCGTTGTTTGAGCTGTTCGGCTTCTTCCGAGGTTTTCACCAGAATATGGCGGGCTTGAGCTTTCATGGGCAGTACCTTGCAACGGTGGTGGCTATGTTGGTGCCAGCGGGGGGCGCGGGATTATGCCTTAACTCAGTCCGGTTGACCGATCATCGCGCGAATCTTGTTGGCCAACAGGTCAATGGAAAAGGGCTTGGCCACCATGTCCATGCCTTCCTCCAGGAAGCCCTGGCGCTCGGCGGCTTTTTCCGCGTAACCGGTCATGAACAGCACTTTGAGTTCGGGGCGGTGCTGACGCGCAATCTCCGCCAACTGCCGACCGTTCATCCCCGGCAGCCCGACGTCGGTGACCAGCAAATCGACCCGCAGGTCGGATTCCAGCAGAGGCAGGGCAGTCTTCGCGTCTTCGGCTTCATGGGCGTGATAACCCAGCTCGTTGAGCAGGTCGAGCACCAGCATGCGCACCGCCGGATCGTCCTCCACCAACACCACGGTTTCACCGGCAATCGCGGCCGGCGCCTCGCTGGTGACCGGCATCAGGATGTTCTCGGGCTCTGAGGCGTGCAGTCGCGGCAGGTACAGACGAACGCTGGTGCCCTGGGCCGGCAAGCTGAACAGGCTGACATGCCCGCCCGACTGCTGGGCAAAACCATAGATCATCGACAGCCCAAGACCGGTGCCCTGGCCGATGGGTTTGGTGGTGAAGAACGGGTCGAAGGCCTTGGCCAGCACCGAGGGTGTCATGCCGGTACCGTTGTCGCTGACGGCAATCATCAGATAATCCCCGGCCTTGACCGGTTCCAGGGTGTTGATGTCACTGCTGTCGAGGTAAACGTTGGCGGTTTCGATCCGCAACTCGCCGCCATCGGGCATGGCGTCCCGGGCGTTGATCACCAGATTGAGAAGGGCGTTTTCCAGCTGGCTGACGTCGGTGCTGACCGGCCAGACGTCATCGGCCAATTGCAGTTTGAGCTCGATGTGGTCGCCCTTGGTCCGGCTGAGCAGATCTTCCAGGGAATGGATCAGATCATTGGCGTTCAACGGCTTGCGGTCCAGTGACTGGCGCCGGGAAAACGCCAGCAGGCGATGGGTCAGGGCGGCGGCGCGGTTGGCCGAGGACACTGCCGCCTCGGTGAAACGGCCAACCTCGGCGGCGCGCCCGTCGGCGATGTAGCGCTGCATCAAATCGAGACTGCCGATGATCCCGGTGAGCATATTGTTGAAGTCATGGGCGATGCCGCCGGTGAGTTGACCGACCGCTTCCATTTTCTGTGCATGACGCAACGCCTCTTCGGCGCGCTCGCGTTCGAACATCTCGTTCTGCAGTCGCTGGTTGGCTTCAGCCAATTGTTGGGTGCGGGCGGCGACCCGTTCCTCAAGGGTTTCGTTGAGATTGCGCAGGGCTTCTTCGGTCTGTTTGCGCTCGGTTTCGTCAATCACAAAGATATAGAAACCATTGACCGCACCATCCGCGCCATGGCGCGGCAAGTAGTTCATCAGGGCATGGCGGATGCTGCCGTCACGGTGCGGGGTGCTGATGCTGAAACAACAAGGCTTGCCGGACAGCGCCTGGGCGATGTATTCGGCGCGCAAGGCATAGGCTTCTTCACCCAGTACTTCACGGATGGTTTTGCCAAAGAGCTCCTGAGGCGTCAGCCCGTACCAGTCGAGGTAGGCCGCATTGTTCAGGCGAAAGCGTTCCTCGCTGTCCACGTAGCTGATCAGGATCGGCATGGCGTTGATGATCAGTTGCAGCTCGGTCTGACTTTGCCGCAAGGCTTGTTCTGTGTGTTTACGTTCGGTCAGGTCCAGGGCGGCGCCGAGGAAGCGGATCGGCCGGCCATGGTGGTCCTTGTAACAACGACCTCGGGCAAACACCCAGCGCAGCTGACCGTCGGCTTGCAGCAGGCGATATTCCTCGGCGTACTCGGTGCCGTGGGTGATGGAGTGCTTGATGCTGCGGGCGACCATGGCCCGGTCTTCCGGATGCACGCCCTGGAGGTAGGCGCTGATAGGCAACTGGCTGGCGAGCAGCGGGTCGATACCGTGTAACTGGGCGAAGTGGGTGTCGGCAATGAAGCGGTCTTCGTTTATGTCCCAGTCCCAGGTGCCGACGGCGTCGGTGGCCGCGAGGGCCAGTTGCAGACGCTCCTCGGTTTCGTGCTGGGCCTTGAGGCTGGCAGCGGAACGCTGCTCGAGCTCGAGGGCGATGCGTCGGCGTTCGTTGGTTTCGATGGCCGTGACCAGAATCCCGGCGACCTGGGCGCTTTCATCGCGGATGGGGCTGTAGGTCAGGTCCAGCCAGAAGTCGGAATCATGGCCATCGCGCTGTAAGGTGAAGCGTTGTTCGCTGTAGGTCCGCACCTGTCCTTGTAGGACGGCGCTGTAAATGGGGTCGGTAAAGTCTTTTAACTCTGGCCAGATCAGGTGCGTCGGCTGTCCGAATGCGTGTGGATGCTTGCTGCCGGCCAGCAGGGCAAAACCGTCGTTATAGATCTGCGTGAGCTGCGGACCCCACAGCAACAGCATGGGCATCGGCGAATGAATCACGATATCCACGGCGGTTCGCAGGCTTTGCGGCCAGGTACTGGCAGCGCCCAGCGGGCTTCGTCTCCAGTCCAGTCGGGCAATCAAGGCCTGGGCATCGCTGCCGGTCGGTGATGCGTTCATCAAGATGTCCTGCACTTAAGTCGGTGTGGCGGTGTCAACTATCCTTGTACCGCAGTAGATGCTGGATGACCCGTTTTGGGTCATTTTTATTCATTGAATGCTTCGCGGGTGCTTTTTGCCATGGAAATCGATGCACTGTTAAGGCTCCTGGCCAGCCAGAATGGCTCCGATCTTTATCTGTCTACCGGTGCGCCACCCAGCGCACGGTTCGAGGGTGTGCTTAGACCCTTGGCCGATCAGCCATTCAAGCCGGGAGAAGTCGCGGCCATTGCCGCGTCCATCATGGACGCCGAACAGCGTCTGGAGTTCGATCGGGAACTGGAGATGAACCTGGCGATTTCTTTGACCGGTATCGGGCGCTTTCGGGTCAATATCTTCAAACAACGCAACGATGTGTCAATCGTCGCGCGCAACATCAAACTCGACATTCCGCGTTTCGAAGACCTCAAGCTGCCGCCGGTGCTACTCGAAATGGTGATGCTCAAACAAGGACTGATGCTGTTCGTCGGCGCTACCGACTCGGGCAAGTCTACCTCGCTGGCGGCATTGATCGACTACCGCAATCGCCACAGCAGTGGCCACATCATCACCATCGAAGACCCGGTCGAGTACATCCATCGGCACAAGAAGTCGATCATCAACCAGCGCGAGGTCGGCGTCGATACCCGCAGTTTTCACGCCGCATTGAAAAATACCCTGCGCCAGGCACCGGACGTCGTACTGATCGGCGAAATCCGTGACCGCGAGACGATGGAGCATGCGCTGGCGTTTGCCGATACCGGTCATCTGGTTATTTCCACGCTGCATGCCCACAACGCCAATCAGGCGCTGGACCGGATCATCAATTTCTTCCCCGAAGAACGGCGGACGCAACTCCTGCATGACCTGGGCAACAACCTGAAAGCGTTCGTGTCCCAGCGCCTGGTGCGTACCCGTGACGGTCAGCGACGGGCGGCGGTGGAAGTGATGCTGGGAACGCCGACCATTGGTGACCTGATACGGCGCAATGAACTGGATGAACTTAAAAACATCATGGAAAAGTCCGCAGAGTTGGGTATGCAGACCTTCGATGGGGCACTGTTTACATTAGTGATGGAAGGTGTGATCAGCGAAGACGAAGCCCTCAAAAACGCCGACTCTGTCAATAATCTAAAACTGCGACTTAAATTTCATAACGATGGCGCTTCTACCCCCGATTCATCTTTTGGGGAGTGGGGGTTGATGGAATGATTGTTCTTTTTGTCCGTGTGTTAGTTGTCGGGTTCTGAAATTCCATCTAATGGTTTTTGACTGGCTTGTTTTGCGCTGGGAAGTAAGACTTCGTTCCCGCTGCATTGTCAGTCATTTAAATATATGAGGTGGTATTGTGTGTGCTGTATTGAGAGCTAAAAGTTTTTATTCGTCTGTTACCGCTACAGAGGAATCACGGCGTCGTTTAAAGGCAGATGAAGCAGAGCGGCAACAGGTATTGCAGTTGTTAAAGGAGGCCTTGGGAGAACAATCAGCAGACGGGTCATTTGAATGGCAAGGGTATGAGTTTGGGTTGGAAGAGGGGTCCTCGCTTTATGAAGTTCATATGCCCGGGCGCGTTATATGGCATAAGTTAGCCGAAAATTCACTCGTGTTTGATGCGCTTCGCGAGAATAGACCCAAGGATTCGGAATCGATTCGGGTGACTGCAAATGGCACGATAGAGCTGTACAGGGATGCATCAGAGCGCTGGGAAGAAATCGATGTTAATGCGCATGCTTTAACCGGTGTCCCTGGTAGACTCAGGGATCTGGGGGATATCGCCAAGCAAGCCGGTGGCTTTGTAATCGCGATAGACAGTGTGGATGTTGATCAATGGCTCAGGTTTCATGACTTGCATGTGCCGACGGACGCTGCGCAAACCAAAAATCTGATTGATGTTTTTGAGTTTAATCCAGTTGTCGACGATCTGGGCAATTATTGGGGCCAACTTGTTGCTGATGACCAGTCGTTAGTCGTATTGTCCGCCGAGCAACTTACGGGCATTCGTCAGACCACTGCAAAACTTATAGCTCCAGACAAAAAGCTTCTGGATAAACTGTACCGCGAAACGGGTGGCACTCTTGTAACGCACGATAATGCCGCCGAACGTATCGTTCAGTTGGTCAATCATCCGGCGGCCCAAGCCTGCGCCAGGAAACTCCTGACGGAACTGGACTGGTTCGGTGCAAAATCCGGGCAAGACGTCTCTGCACAGGATCTTGGGCAACTATTGATAACGGCTATTTTGCTGGAGCTGTATCCAGATATCGGTAAAGTTCAAGGCGGAAAGAGTATCGGCGGGCTCGATTTGTATGCACCGACCAATGTCGAGCGATCTTCGTGGGTCGTGCGCAGGGATCTGGAAACCTTGCTGCACACCAAAGGCTGGGTGAATCCTGTCTTGGCCCCAATGGCATCGCACCTGCTACTGGCGGAAATTGCGCCGGAATTTCTGGTCAGGGGTGTTCCATCGTCGCTGACGATGGGCTCGGTTGCCTGGGTGATCTTTTGCCGTGGCGTGGCGCTGGCGGTCAGGAAAGGGGCGTCGCGTGTGCTGACCTATGCGCAAATCATGGCCTACGCCGAACTTGAGCCTGTCAGTTCACCGCTATCCCGTCTGCGGGATTTGGCAATGATCGATCCAATGGTTGACTGGGCGCTGATGAATGGTGTTGTCAAGTCAAGCGAACTCACTCTAGCGGCGAAGGAAACCACGGAGCGGGCTATTGCCGCGTTCCAGGATTACACAGAGCACTTCACACATCTAGCGCGTGTAGTTTCCAATCCCTTGCCCAGCAGAGAAGGCATCGCCCGGAAAGCCTTGGAACGAGTGGCACCAGATTGTGATTTCCTCGACAAGAAAATTATCTATCAACACCCCGGCCTATATGCATCACCCACCGCCATGTCCATGGTCGATTTGTATATGTCGGGAGACTTGGCGGGCGGCCAGTGGGATCTGCGCGCTGTTTTTCCCGACCAAGTTTTTTCCACAATACCTGACTTGTTGGCCGGTCAGACCAATGACAAGAGGCCAACCCTCCACGATCCCTCCGTACTCAGCATTTACAGGCGCTTTCCTCGGTTGTCGTACCTGGCGCCCAACAATGCTGAATTTCACCGGCAATTGCGGGATTATCTCGGGAAATTGAATAGTGCGGTGGTCACAAATGTGAAGTTGGCTCTGTCACACATGCTGCCCTTCGATCTGGAAACTTTTTTGAAAGGTAAGATCACTTTCTTTACCCTTCGCAGTGCGGCGGTAGAGACATCTTCCTCCCGTTGGGGGGGGCCGTTTGCGCTTGAAACAGACTACGAAACCCAGCAAGGCAAAGATGCTGTCACGGGGCGCTTTGGCATTGTTATGTACGCTACCCACGAAAACACGGTTGCATGCTATGAGTTGTTTACCTTGAGGGGGGAGCTACGGAAAAACGACATTCTCGGGAAGCTGATAACCTCGAAAGGAAAATTGAGGGCTGGCGCCAGAGTCGATTTCAACGGTGATCTGAACGCGCACGTGGCACCCACGCTTCTGGAATCTTTGCCTATCACTCTTCAGGAATACACTGAGGGGATTGCAGCTGAGCATCACGCACGCAGCGACATGGCGATTATTGAAAAGCTGGGTGAACTCCCCGCGCCAACGTCTGTGGTGGCGCGCACGCAGAGTGTTTATATGAATTTTGGCAACCCACAGGTTGTGCGAATTGCCGAGTTCGTCGTGAACAATCACCCGTTTCGCAAGTTTTTCGAAGTTGAAGCAATGGCCACCGTGCCGACAGCGCTTGAAAGCGAACGCAAAAAAGGCGACGAAACTGCCGATTACATTGTGAATCTGGTGCTGCCCTTTAAAAAGTGCATCGAAGATTTATCTTCTGGAGAACACAACAAGGTGGTCGACGGGATCTATGGTTGCGCCATGGACGCCATTGCTTTGGGAGGCGCCTTCGCGGGTGCGGGTGCCAAAGCGCTGGGCATCTTGTCGAAGGCTGTCTCCATGTCGTCCAAAGCCGCCCGCCTGACCAAGCTAGCCTTCGTGACGTCCGTTTCCCTCGTCAACCCCTTGGATGGTGTGCCTACGGCATTGTTCGGAGCGGGGAAACTCATCCATAAGGGGGCGCTACGCTTTAACAGGCAGGCTCAAGAGATCCTCGAACTGGCGCAATCCCAGTTGCGCAAACTCAATGGCCGTCATAAAAGCTACGACCTGGTTCGCGCAGCCAACAGCGCCGATACCACCGGACAGGGCACCTGGCGACCCCATGGTGCAACCGGTGACGCGCTAACGGTGGTGGCCGCGCGTAACTCGCGGCAATGGTATGCCCTTGATCGATTGGGCAAACCCTGGGGGCCAAAACTGAACAACTTCACCTTTCAGGCACCTGTCCAGTTTCCGCGATTCAATAAGACATTGCCCGTCAGCTATACCCGACAGTTCATTGAGCAAAGCTTGCCGCTGGCGCGTACAAAAATCGAAAATGCGATCAACGTCTTGACCAGTCTTGACTTGACGAGGGAACGCAACGCAATCATCAAGGTACTGATGGGAAGCAACTCGAGCGATGCATTCGAACGGTTGTTGAGCTATCTGAGATTGGTCAGGGCAGACTTTGCAGGTTTTTCCATCAGTAACATTTTTCTCGATCCGCTCAAGAACACTAACAATATTGCTGCTTTCAACATGGATGCTTACAAGCAATGGAAAGGTGCAAAAGACCAATCCGACACGAAATTCATCGAAATCTATACGCCCAATCTCAACAAGCACTTCATCGGTCTGGGCTTCAACCATGACGTCGTGGCAGACGACTTGATTCATGAGCTGTTCCACGGTATTTCACAGACTGATGATGTCAGTTATGCCCGCGATGCGGGACGCAACGGCGAAAGAGGGCAGTCGCTGGACGTGGCTCCACTGCTGAACTTGGCGTCGGGACGTTTGCCGGTTACGGATGAGGGCCGTGCCTGCCACGCCAGTTCAAAAGCCTTCGAAAATGCTGACTCACTGGCTGTGGCCACCTCGCTGCTGAGCCAGCTGTATACGGACAAGGGTAGTTATGAGCTCAATATGTCCACGCTGCGCAGCGCGCTTGAAGCAAACCCCGGTAGCGCGATTGACGAGCCGGTTCTGATCACTCTAAACAACTCTATTGCGCCGAATCCTGTTAGTGGAAGGCGCCCACCTGGTTCGCACATGGATTAACACACACCCGCATGATCGTTTAAGTTCCGAGTTCCGGCCGATCCCGAAACTGCTCAAGCGCTTCGGGATTGGCCAAGGCATCGGTGTTTTTTACCTTCTCACCATGCACCACGTTGCGCACCGCCAGTTCCACGATTTTGCCGCTGATGGTGCGCGGTATATCGGTCACCGCGACAATCTTCGCCGGCACATGCCGCGGTGTGGTGTTGGCGCGGATGAGCTGGCGGATCTGTTGTTGCAGCGCTTCGTCCAGATCGACACCCTCGCGCAACCGTACGAACAGCACCACCCGCACGTCATCCTGCCATTGCTGACCGATGGCCACGCTGTCCAGCACCTGTGGGACTTTCTCCACCTGGCGGTAGATTTCCGCCGTACCGATGCGCACGCCGCCGGGGTTGAGTACGGCGTCGGAGCGTCCGTGGATCATCATCGCGCCATGGGGCAATTGTTCCGCATAATCGCCTTGGGCCCAGACCCCGGGGAACTGACTGAAATACGAGGCACGAAGCTTTTCCTGCTGAGGATCATTCCAGAACCCGATGGGGATTGCCGGGAAGTGCCGGGTGCATACCAGCTCACCTTTTTCGCCGATCACAGACTGGCCGTCGTCGTTCCAGACTTCCACCGCCATGCCCAGGCTCTTGCCTTGTATCTCGCCACGGCGCACGGGTTGCAGCGGATTGCTGTTCACAAAACACGAAACGATGTCGGTGCCGCCAGACATCGAGGCCAGGCACAGGTCAGGCTTGAGGTCACGGTAGACGTAGTCGTAACTCTGCGGCGACAACGCGGAACCGGTGCACAGCAGGGTTTTCAGGCTGCTCAGGTCATGGCTTTCGCGAGGTTTGATGCCGCTGCTTTCCAGGGTCGCGAGGTACTTGGGGCTGGTGCCGAAGACACTGATGCGTTCGTCGTCGATCAGGTCGATCAGGCGCTCGGGGGCGGGATGAAATGGCGAGCCGTCGTACAGCACCACCGCGCTGTCCACGGCCAGCGCCGAGACCAGCCAGTTCCACATCATCCAGCCGCACGTGGTGTAGTAGAACAAGCGGTCGCCGGGACCGAGATCGCAATGCAGCCCATGTTCCTTGACGTGTTGCAACAACACGCCGCCGGTGCTGTGAATGATGCATTTGGGCACGCCTGTGGTGCCGCTGGAATAGAGGATGTACAGCGGATGGGCGAAGGGCACGGGAACGAAATTCGGCTCGCCGCCGACGTCGTAGAAATCATCCCAGAGCGTCACGTTGGCCCGGGTGTGGAAGTGTTCGATGTGCGCTTGCGGTCGGGCGTAAGGCACGACAATCAACTGCTGCAAGGACGGCAAGCGTTCGAGGATTTCATTGACCTTGGTGGTCTGGTCGATGTCCTTGCCCGCATAGCGGTAACCGGCGCAGGTGATCAGCACTGTCGGCTCGATCTGGCCGAAACGGTCGATTACGCCCTGGGTGCCGAAGTCCGGTGAGGAGCAGGACCAGATCGCCCCGAGGCTGGTGGTGGCGAGCATGGCCACCAGGGTTTGCCAGGTGTTCGGCATGCACGCGGCCACACGGTCGCCAACGACGACGCCAGCAGCAATCAAGCTGTTTTGGAAACCGGCGACATGCTCCGCCAGTTCGGCCCAGGTCAACTGTTCACGCTGGCCGCTTTCACCGATGGCCACAACCGCCACGGCATCGTCGCGACGGCGCATCAGATGTTCGGCGAAGTTCAGGGTGGCGCCGGGAAACCATTGGGCGCTCGGCATTTGCGCGCCCTCAACCAGTACAGCGTCCGGTTGGTCGTGGAAACGGATGTCGAAGAAGTCGACGATGGCCTGCCAGAACGCTTCACGCTGATCGATGGACCATTGGTGCAGGGCAGGGTAGTCGTCGACGTGGAGATTGTGCCGCTGATTGATGAAGCGCCGGAAGGCCTCCATGCGGGTCTTGCCGATGCGCTTGGCGCTGGGTTGCCAGAGGATGTCGGACATGGCTTGCCTCTTCTTGTTGTTGTACAGATCGTTCCCACGCAGAGCATAGGAACGATCATCTGTGGGTTACTGCGCCAACCACCCACCATCAATATTCCACGCCGCGCCACGCACCTGGCTACCGGCCTCACTGCACAAAAACAGCACCAGTTCGCCCAATTGTGGCGGTGTCACAAACTCCAGGGACGGCTGCTTCTCGGCCAGTAAATCATGCTGCGCCTGTTGCGGGTCGATCCCTTTGGCGATGCGGTCATCAATCTGCTTCTGCACCAGTGGCGTCAGCACCCAACCGGGGCAGATGGCGTTGCAGGTGACATTGGTGGTCGCCGTTTCCAGCCCCACCACCTTGGTCAAACCGATAACGCCATGCTTGGCCGCCACGTAGGCCGCCTTGCCGACAGACCCGACCTGGCCATGCACCGAAGCGATGTTGATGATCCGTCCCCAGCCCTTGGCGCGCATGCCCGGCAAACTCAAACGGGTGCTGTGGAATACCGAAGACAGGTTGATCGCAATGATCGAATCCCAGCGCTCCACCGGGAAATCTTCCACCGACGCCACATGCTGGATGCCGGCATTGTTGACCAGGATGTCCACGCCGCCGAACTCGCGCTCGGCGTAGGCAATCATGTCGGCGATCTGTGCCGGGTCGCTGACGTCGGCCGGGTGATGGCCAACCTTGCCTCCGCTTTTGTTATTGAGCAGCTCGACCTCGGCAATCACTTTGGACGCATCACCGAAACCGTTGAGGATCAGATTGGCGCCAGCCTTGGCCAGGCTGAGGGCGATGCCCAGGCCGATGCCGCTGGTGGAACCGGTGACCAGTGCAGTCTTGCCCGAAAGAGTCGTCATGAATACCTCACACAATGCCAGTGGCGTAGAAAGTACCGATCACCACAAAAACCGCCAGGGTCTTGATCAGCGTAATACAGAAAATGTCTTTGTAGGCTTCGCGGTGGGTCAGGCCGGTCACCGCCAGCAAGGTAATCACCGCGCCGTTGTGTGGCAGGGTGTCCATGCCTCCACTGGCCATCGCGGCCACCCGGTGCAGCACTTCCAGCGGGATGTTGGCGGCGTGGGCCGCTGCGATGAAGTCATTGGCCATGGCCGCCAGCGCGATGCTCATACCGCCCGAAGCGGAACCGGTAATGCCGGCCAGCAGGGTTACGGTAATCGCTTCGTTGACCAGCGGATTGGGAATGCTCTTGAGCCAGTCGGCCAGCACCAGGAAGCCTGGCAAGGAAGCGATCACCGCACCAAAGCCGTACTCCGACGCGGTGTTCATCGCCGCCAGCAACGAACCGCTGACCGCACTTCTACTACCCTCGGCGAGTTTGCCGCGAATAGCCTGGAAGCCGAACACCAACACCATGATGATGCCGACCAGCAAGGCTGCCTGAACGGCCCAGATCGCCGTGAGCTTGGCGATTTCAGTGGTCACCGGCGCGGTCATGCCCGGCAGCGCGAGGCTATGGGTTTTGCCGTACCACTGTGGAATCCACTGGGTAAACAGCAGGTTCATGATGCCGACGGCCAGCAGCGGCGACACGGCGATCCACGGGTTGGGCAGTTTGATGTCGGCCGCGGTTTCCGGCTCGTTGCGCAGATCGGTGCCATACCCTTCACCGGCGTGCTGCGCTTTGTTGCGCTGGCGCTGCAGAAACAGCATGCCGGCGCTAAACACGAAGATCGCGCCGATCAGGCCCAGCCAAGGCGCGGCCCAGGCGGTGGTGTTGAAGAAGGTGCTGGGGATGATGTTCTGGATTTGCGGGGTGCCGGGCAGGGCGTCCATGGTGAACGAGAATGCGCCGAGGGCGATGGTCGCCGGGATGAGTCGCTTGGGAATATTACTCTGGCGGAACATTTCAGCAGCAAACGGGTAGACCGCGAACACCACCACGAACAGCGACACGCCGCCGTAAGTCAGCAGAGCGCAGACCAGTACGATCACCAGCATCGCCTGACTCGTGCCGAGGAGGCGAATCGCCGCTGCGACGATGGAGCGCGAAAAGCCCGACAGCTCGATCAGCTTGCCGAACACTGCACCGAGCAGGAACACCGGGAAATACAGTTTGATGAAGCCGACCATTTTCTCCATGAACACTCCGGTGAAGGCGGGGGCGACGGCGGAAGGGTCGGTGAGCAGAACGGCGCCGAGGGCGGCAATCGGGGCAAAGAGGATAACGCTGTAGCCACGGTAGGCCGCGAGCATTAGCAGCGTGAGGGCTGCCAAGGCAATGATCACACTCATGGTGTGTCTCCTGGATTGTTATTTTTTTAGGGTGGATCTGTTGTGGGAGAGGGCTATAGCGAGTTTCGTGCCAGACGGTTAAGGCGTTGAAATGTATGGATTTTTTTCAGATTTTCATGGCGCGCTTGAGGCTTTTGTCTCTCTTCGGAGACATGTGTAGATTTAGAAGGCCTCATCGCGAGCAAGCTCGCTCCCACAGATTGACCGAGTTGCGGGGCAAAGGTGGGAGCGAGCTTGCTCGCGATGTTCTGTCTAACAATGGAGATTCATGTCTCTTTATAGAGACTCAGCAATCCCCAACGCCACCATCTTCTTGTACAACGTCGACCGCCCCAGCCCCAACCGCGCCGCCGCTTCAACAACCTTCCCGCCGCATTGCGCGAGGGTGGCCTCAATCAACTGTCGATCAAATCGCTCCCGAGCCTCACTAAAAGTCTGGTGCGCTACCGGCACAATCGTCACTGGTGCGATGCGCTCTACCGGTGTGAACGTACCAATCGCCGCGCGGATATCCGTGGCATTCAGCACCAAGTCATCACTGAGTAATGCCGCGCGCTCCAGCACATTGCGCAGCTCACGAATATTCCCCGGCCAGGCATGTTGACCCAGCAGTTCCAGCGCTTCACGGTTCAATTCGTGCTGACTGCGCAGCTCCTCCAGAATCGCTTCACTGAGGGCTGGCAGGTCATCGAGTCGATCACGCAGCGGCGGGACCTGGATCGGCAGTACGTTGAGGCGGTAATACAGGTCGGCGCGAAATTCGCCGCGCTTGATCGCGGCTTCCAAATCCGTGGAGGTCGCGGCAATCACCCGCACATCGCTCTGGATCACTTCGTTGGAACCCACCGGCTCGAATTCTTTCTCCTGCAGTACCCGCAGCAGTTTGCTTTGCAGTGGCAACGGCATGTCGCCGATTTCATCGAGAAACAGTGTGCCACCCAGGGCGATCTGCAACTTGCCGGCACGGCCCTTGCGATCAGCACCGGTAAACGCGCCGGGCGCGGTGCCGAAGAATTCCGCTTCCAGCAACGATTCGGGAATCGCCGCGCTGTTGATGCTGACGAAGGCTTTGTGTGCGCGCGGCGAAGCGCCGTGGATCGCCTGGGCCAGCAGCTCTTTACCGGTGCCGGTTTCACCGAGCAGCAACACCGGGGACTCGGCGCTCGCGCTGCGCCGGGCGCGGCGTTTGACTTCCAGGCTGGCGGCGCTGGTGCCGATAAAATGGGCGAAGTTGTATTTGGTCTGCCGCGCTCGCAGCAGCGAGCGGGTGGAGGCCAGTTCTTCCTGCATGCTCATGTAGCGCTTGAGCATCGGCGAGAGGCTGCGTAATTCATCGAACAGCGCAAACCCGATGGCGCCGATCACCACACCGGCGTCGTCATGAATCGGCAGGCGCATCACCACCAGTGGTTCTTTGGGGGTGTCTTGCATGTCGAGCAAAATCGGCCGACCGGTGCGCACCACCTCGCGCAACAGACTGCCGGGGATCACGCTTTCGCAGGATTTGCCGATGGCCACTTCCGCCGATTCCAGGCCGAAGCGTCGGGCATAACGCTCGTTCATCCAGACGATGTTCGCATCGCGGTCGACAATCACCGTGCCTTCGCTGGACTGCTCGATGATCTCGAACGACGAACGGATCGCCAGCAGGCGAACGCGCTGGTAGTCCTTGAGGCTTTCGGTGGTGTTCATCTTTTGTTCCCAAATGGATGAGCTGTGCCGGCATTTTCGGATGCCTCGGATGCCGGCGGCCATTATGCCGGTGGATCGTTATATCGGCATCTGCCGAAGGTCATTGCTGAGATGCAACGGCGAAAAATGGTGTGTAGCCGTTCGTCGGATATTGCTGCCTACCTGTAATTTCTGACAGTTGTGCCCGATTCATTCGTGCTGCCAAATGTGTGCACCCGGCGCCGATACGTACGCTTGATCCAGCGCCATACCGCACGAAGGAGACTTCATATGACTACGGAAGAGTTATTGCCGGACGAGATTCTGGTAAAGGCCGGGAACATTCTGGCGCTGTCGCCGTTGTACATTCCGGGGCAGATTCCGCAAATCCATGATGCTGACGGAACGGCCAACAAGAATCGGGTTGGCGTCAACCGCAGCATGTGCACCTCCAATGCCGCAGGCTTGCTCGTTGATGTACTGCCGTATCTGAAGGCTAAAGAGGGAGACAACATCCACATTTACTCCAGTCTGGATCCGATCGCATTGCTGTCATTCAACCTGGCGGCGGGTCAGGAAAATGAAACCTCCCACGTGTTCTTGCCAGGGCACCTGCTCAAACAGGGCTTCCAGTCTTTCCGGTATGAGGTAATGCGCAACAGCCAGAACGTTGGCGTCTCCCCACCGCTTGAAGTCTTTGTCCGGTTTTTGATGCCTGGCGGCACGGATCCGGAGCCGGATCGTCCCGGGCACTACCGATTGCTGGCGCCAAAGTTGCTCAATGTGCCTGCCGGGGGAATCACCAGAGAACTGGCGGAGTCGGCTGAAGGGGTGCAATTCGCCATTCCTGATTATCCGAACATGCGTCAATTTGACGAAATTACCGTGAGTTTCGGTGGGGTATTTTTTTACATCACTGTACTGCCCGAGCAGGTCGGCAAAGAAATCCAGGGCAAGCTACCGCCGGAAGTCATCTTGAAGGCCGGCAACGGTGATCAGATTTTTATCTACCGCCCCCGTGACGAAGTGCATAACCGTGCCAGTGACTGGTCATTGCGTACTTCGGTGTATGTCGAGGTGACCCCGGATCTGTTGCGTCCGGTGATTCTGGATGCGGTGCAAGTCGATCCGGATACAGGCGAACGGTTTTATGACCTCGCCACACTGGGCAGCAAGAATATTCAGGTGGACGTGGTCACGCGCCCGGTTACCTTCGACCTGGGAGATACTGTCAAGCTGTCGGTCTCCAGCATCAAGAGTGGCGTTGAGACTGTGGTGTTCACCGAGTCCAAACCCGTTACCCAGATCAACAGCACCGTGCGCTTTTTCATGCCCAACGTCACGGTTGTGCAGTTGGCCAGAGAGCACATTTATTTCCGCTATGAACTGACCAAAAGAAGCACGGGCGATACACGGCGCTCGAGCCGAACCACCGTGTGGCTGAAGGGCAGCGCGGTGAACCTGCCGGCACCGAAAATCCTTCCGATCAATGGTGTTGTGGTCGATCCTGCCAAAGCTGCGACCGGCATCGTTTCACCCCATGCCGGGATAGTCGCGCAAACGTGGTTGCACTTTTACGCGATGGGCATTGCGCCGGGTGGAGTAGTGCACCTGTTCGATAGCGGACGGCGTATCAGCAGTTCACAGGCCACCCGCGACATGACGTTCCCGCTGTCCGTGACATTCCTGTCGAAGATTGATGGCGGGCCGCTCGAGGTGTATTACAAGGTGGGCACCAGCAAGGACCATCCATTGGCGGCCGAATCCTTGCGCCACTCGGTACGGGTCGGCGAACCCAGGCCCGACTTGCAGGCTGCCATCGTGGTGGATGAGGTGGACGGGGTACTGGATCCCGAACAACTGCCTCCCTTCTCGGACGCGGAGGTTCAGGTTCTACCGTTCCAGGACATGAAGGGTCACACCGTTTACCTGTGGTATCAGTCGGATAATCCGCTGGATTCACAGCGCTACGACGACTCCATCGACATCGATGATCGCGATCTCGATATCCCGGTGTCGTTTTACCTGCCCCTGGACTTCCTCAAGGCAAACGTGGGTTGCAAACTGACGATCGGTTACTCGGTCGAACCTACCAATGGATCCGGCACGGAGCGCCTCGGGGCCAATACGTTAGTGGCGATTGGCGCGAGTGCGAAGCAGCCATTGCCTGTACCGAAGGTATTGGAGGCTAATGACGCAGGTGCTCTGAATCCGGGGGACACGGCCAGCAAAGGGGCGTCGGTGGTCATCGATGGCGCCGAGCTCAAATTTGGCGATTACATCAAGTTGAAGTGGGACGGCGACGCACAGGACGGCGACTATCCGTGGGAGGAGTCCATTTCTTTCATTGGTGACGGAAAGCCCTTCACCCATCAGGTCCCTCACCGGTATGTGCTGGCTAATCAGGACCTGGGTGTCCGGGTGTCTTATTCGGTGGAGCGCGACGCCGGGGGCGAGCAGTTTTCCGATGTCCTGATACTGAGCGTGCAGCGAGCGGTACTGCCGTTGCCAGCGATCAGCGAAGCGACGGGCCCCAATCGCGATCAGATCAACCCTGACGACGTGCCTGCCGATGGGGCCAATGCCCGAATCGGGATTACCGCGCAACTCAAGGAAGGTGACGTTGTTACGCTGATGCCCAGCGGTGCACCTGCAATCATCAGGACGGTTTTCAAGGCTGACGAAGGGCGGGAGTTGATCATGAAAATTCCACGCCTTTTCATCGAACAGCAAAATGGCGCAAGTTTTACGCTGGGTTACACCATCAAGCGCAAGGCGGGCGGCGCGGATGAACCATCAGGCTTCAAGAACTTCGATGTTCGTCGCGTGATTGGCTCCGGCAAATTGAAGGTCATGGGGGCGCGGCATAACTCCAATACCTATCGTTCCTCCAGTGCGCCGTGCCTGATGTGGGCATTGAATGCTCAGACCCTCCAGCCGATGTTGTCGGAGTGGCGATATGTTGGTGATGCCGCCTGGACTGCCGGCACCCAATTCTTCGATACCGACTCCTCCCGGTCACTACAAGTACGCTCCTCCACCGAGCAAGTGACCCTCAATCCAGTCAATGTGTGTGGCAACGGCGTAGACGCCAACGTCAGCGGCGCCGCAGCAGTTGTCGTGCTGCGCGACGCTCGAGTGTCAGGCGGGGGCGGCTTGGGTGGACGTGATCTCGCCGGATTCGGCAATGCATCCTATGGCGGCAACATTCCTCCGGTGTATCTGATCCTGGAGAATTTGCAGGGCGTATTTTGTTCCGGCGGTGCGTTTGTAGCACTTAGCAGAGAGGGTGTTGCGCTGCCGTTCGGCGAAGCGGGCAGTGGCGGCAATATGGGCGCGGTCAACCCTAACGGATTCAAAACCCTCGCCAGCAACAGTTACGCATTTGCCGGGCTGACCACTACTGGTGAGGTGCGGTGCTGGGGCAATGCATCGTACGGTGGCACGCTGCCCGCGGGCGGACTGAGTAATATCAAGCGTGTGTTCAACGGTGGTCTGGCGTTCTGTGCCGAACGGATGGATGGCAGCATCACAGCTTGGGGCCATGGCGTTGTGGCCAGTCCGGTTCCGGGCGTCAACAACGTAGAGCGAATCATCTGTTCCTATCAGGCATTCGCGGGTATCACCCAGACGAAACGGCTGTTCGCGTTCGGCGTTGCAGGCTACGGCAGCCCGCTTCCTGCCGAAATCGCCAACCGCACCGATATCCAAAGGCTTTGTTGCGCCAATGCACGTGCCTTTGTGGCGCTCACCAGCGCAAAGAATGTCGTTGCCTGGGGGGAGGCCGGTTACGGAGGCAATCTCAATAACTTTCCCGGAATCGCCGCACTGCGTTTTGTCGATGTTGCCTCTACTTGGCATGCGTTCGCGGGTATCACGGAAAACAACCGCGTGGCTGCCTGGGGAACAGCGCCAGCGGGTGTCGTGCCAGCGCAGATCGCTGCGCTCACCAACGCCATCCAGGTAGTCGGAACCTCTCATGCATTTGCGGTGCTATGTGCTGACGGACGTGTCTTTGCGTGGGGTAACGCAACGCTTGGCGGTGATACCTCACCGGTCGCCGCGCAACTGGTCAACGTCGTCGCCATTTACACCAACTCGCACGGGTTCATCGCGCTGACATCCGACAAGCGCGTGGTCACGTGGGGGCAAGCGGCCGGCATCGGTGGCGCTGCCGGCCTTAACGGCTTCGTCTCCTATATCGACGGCACTGCTACGGCAATGGATGCAGCAAACGTCGAAGCGAACGAGACAGCCGAGTCTCAATAAAACCATTCGAACTGCTCGACACTCGACACCTCGTGAGGGCGCCGAGTGTCTGATCGACTCTGAGGTGACTGAAATGCTCGAAGAAAACACTGGTGTTCTGGCAACGCTTCCCGAACCGACAGTTGACGGTGTACTTGATGGCACCCTCGATCCGCAGGCGCTGGAGCCGAGAACAGCCGTGCGCCTGCGCGTGTATGCCGGGATGAAGTCCAACGATGAAATTCATCTGTACATCACCCCGCAGGGTGCCCCGCAAAAGCTGATCGACAAGATCAAAATCAGGGCGAATCAGGGTGCCAACCCGCCTTTCTTCCTTGTCGACTCGAGCGTGTTTGCGCAATACCTGGGCGGCTTCATAGGGGTGAGATACGAGGTCTGGTTCGGTAATCAACGGCTGCACACGTCCCAGGAGCTGCACCTGGAAATCAAGGCCGGTTTTGAAGGCGAGCACACGCTGGATCTGAGTACCTCCAATTACGTGGTGATGACCGGCAAGCCGCCCGTGGATCCGCCGGCCTTCAGCCGGTTTACCCGGGAGGCGATATGGGGCGTAGGCCCATATCACTACAGCACCAGCGATGCCAAGGTTGCCAGGGTGGTGGATCAGCAGGCAGAAGTTACGGCCACTGGCAATGGTACTTGCCTGATCAGCGCTACCGATAGCGTGGGTCAGACCAAAAAATATCAGCTGAATGTCAGAGGCATTGGTCAGTTGCATTTCCTGACGGCTACCGCCAACTGGACGGGTATGCGCGATGCCTGTTCGGTTGCCGGGTTGCAACCGCCTTCCTTAGCTCAACTGCGACAGTTGCTGAACATCTACAGCGCCAATGCCGGTTCGCTGACTGATTACTTCGGACGTTTGCCTTATCCGTTCTGGACCGGTGAAACCAACGGCGCCAATACCGCCTGGATAGTCGATCTGGACAAACCGGTGAACGACCCACTGGACCCTAATCCCACCTCCGCCGACCTGAGTGAGTTTCATCAGGTATTGGGTGTTTCGATGAGTTGAGTTTGCTCCGGGAGGGATTCCATGAACGTTTATCGTCTGCTGGTCAACAGCACGCTATTGCTTTGCCTGCAATTTGGCGGGTTGGCTTGGGCCGTCACCGGCCCGGAAGTCGCGCAGATCCTTAACAGTCGTTATGCAATCGACAACCCAAGGTGTTCGGGCGACACCGATCCCTACCACTGCAGTGGCGTGATGGTGCGGGGTTCACAAACAAGTCCGGGACGTCCGTTCTGGATGCTCAGCTCCGAAGCGATTGGTGCCGGGTTCGAGCGATTTGCCTATCTGCGCAAAGACATCGCTCGGGATCCATCCTTGTTGCAAAACGGCTATGTGTTCACCGATAAATTTACGGCGCTGGGGCTGGGTAAAACACTGGAGGTCTCGCAGCCGGACTTGAGCGCGGAAGTGCTGGTCAGAAACTGGAACGAGCAGGCGGCACAATCGTTGCCGGTCGAGGGGTTGTTTTACGACCGTGGCTGGCCCACAGGCTTGCTCGCCGCGCAGCGTGATCAGCGCGATTACTTCCAGGCGACAGGCGCGTGGTTGCCCATTCTGCGTCTTGATCTGAATGACGCAGGGCAAAAGGTATTTGGTTTCAATCAGCAGGATCAGTTGTATTTCGGGTACCAGGTAGCGTCCCGGCTCAATGCACGATTTGGCGACACCGCCATCGCCTGTCGCGATGGTCGTGCGGCCTTCTATTGCAACGGTGTGCTGATACGCGGCACTGCCGCTTCAACTCAGTTTCATGCGTGGAACCCCAGCCCCAACTCCGTGGGGCGCAATGGCGTTTCGTTCTCTTGGGCCAGGGTCGATGTGGGGATGGTGCAGATTGCCGGTAATCAGGGGCTGATTTTCAAGGAGTCGGCTGCACCGACACCCTATAACGCCACGCTCCGTTGCATTTATCCAACGAACGCCGGCACCAGCAGTATTCCCAATAGTTGCCGCACGTACTGTGACGCACTGGGTGTTACCACGGTCGCCGCCTACCGGGCACAGGGCGGAACCTGTGCCTTCAATGTAACGCCCGCACAGGTACAGCTGAGTATCGACGTGCGGAACCGCAATCCAGCGTGGAACGAAATCATCATCGCCGCATGGGCGCAAAACATTCCCCAGCAATTGCCGCTTGAGGCGATTTTTGTGGTCGCCGGCACTGCGGGGCTGAAGGACGCCCAGTTTATTCAGCGCGACTTCTACCAGCAAACCGCCCGGACGGTGCCGATCGTTCGAGTAGCGCTCAACGCACCCGACGCGAACGCTTTTGTCTACGAACCGTTCGATCAGAGCACGCTGTAAACAGCCGTCACCGTCGGCAAGGTACTTTCACTAGGAGCGCATTCGCCATGGAATCAGGCAAACGGAGTGTCAGGTGGTTCGTCGGGTTTTTTCTGATTTTGTTCACGATCCACGGCGCATGGGCGGTCACGGGGCCGGAAGTGGCGCAGTTGCTCAATGCACGTTATCGGCTGACCCCAAGCGCCTGCGTCGGTGCCACGGCGGTGCATTATTGCAGTGGCGTGTTGGTGCGTCGCTCGCAGAACGCGCCGACAGTTGGCTTCTGGAAACTCAGTGCGGACGCGGTCGCCTCGGGCGTCGAACGCTTTGACTTTTGGCGGCTTGATCGTGCCCCGGTCATTGCGGATCGGCCCAACGGTTTCGTGTTCACCGATGTGTTCACGGCGATTGGCCAGGGCAAGCAACTTGACGTCC